>JBIHZO010000128.1:0-8555 GCA_044231405.1 Cypionkella sp.
GTCCTCACACAAACGGGATCAACCGTCGCGGGGTGGAGCAGCCCGGTAGCTCGTCAGGCTCATAACCTGAAGGTCACAGGTTCAAATCCTGTCCCCGCAACCAAAAAACCTAGCAAGATCAAAGAGTTAAATGTTGAGCGTTTCGCTTGTGTATAGCGTTGCGCAAAACACCTCAACGCCACCTCAACGTTTGACGAGTCCCCCCCCTGAAAGGGCCTCGAGACTGCTCCGGTGACGCCGTCGAGCATCCCAGCTTCAGTGTCGGCCACAGCACTGCTTGTATTTGCGCCCTGATCCACATGAGCAGGGATAGTTGCGCCCAGGACGAGGTGCGGCCTTGTGGGGCATGCCGGGAAGATTGGCAGCAACCGCGCCAGCCAGTTCAGGACGCGATTGGTGCAGAATCGTTGCGACACAATTCGGGATCAGGTCGGGTGCTTCGAGGTCGATTTCATCGATCTCGTATTCTGTGAATTTGCTTTTGCCGATGTAAATGTCCTGCAGCGCCATCAGGAAGATCATTGTATTGCGGGTTTCTTCGTCGGCCCGATCCAGCAGCTTCTCCCAGGCATCCGGTCGAAGGCCCATCGCGCGGGTGTAACCATCCACCCAAGGTTCCCAGAGTGTTTCGTCACTGTTGGTGTCGACTTCGTAAATCGGCTCGATGCAGAGCGACCGTGTCATAGCCTCCGCAACGGAATTGTAATGCGTCATGACGGCGCCGATCGTTTCTTCGGCAATTCTCTGATCGACAAAATCCGCCTCTCCCGTTTCGCCCCATACATGCGGAAGCCATTCCGAGGGTGGGATCATCTCCGGGCATGCAAGGACTCCGGTCACATAACCATCGAGCTCGCTCAGCGTCATTGGCATGTTATCGACTGGCAGCGCATGCAAAAGTTTGCTGAGCCGATCCAGACGTTTTTCCTCTTTATCCATGACCACCCCTTTCCGCGTGCTGCCGTAATAATCAAATTACCCATAAGGGTGAAGCCTGAGATGGCACCTACTGTGGGCGTTCGCCTTTTGCCGGGTCATGCCAACCATTCATCCAGTTTTGACCATCGCCGCCGACCTGAAACGTTCTTCACCGCGATTGCCACGGCTTTCTTCTGGCCGACCAGCACGACGAGCTTCTTGCCGCGGGTAACGCCGGTGTAGATCAGATTGCGCTGCAGCATGGCGTAGTGCTGGGTCATGACCGGGATGACAACCGCCGGATACTCCGATCCCTGACTTTTGTGGATTGTGGCGGCATAGGCGGGCACCAAGGTGTCGAGCTCGCCGAACGCGAATGTCACGGTTCGACCCTCGAAGTTCACTGCCAGTTCTCCCTCGTCAATATCGACGTCTTCAATCATGCCGATATCGCCGTTGTAGACGTCCTTGTCGTAATCGTTCTCGATCTGCATGACCTTGTCGCCCGGCGCAAAGGTCCAGCCGAAGCGCTCGACCTTTTTCTCCCCGGCGGGGTTCAACGCGGCCTGCAGCTCGATGTTGAGCGAGCGCGCCCCGACCCCGCCGCGGTTCATCGGGCAGAGCACCTGAATGTCCTTGATGGGATCGAAGCCGAAGCGGCGCGGGATGCGCTTGGCGACAAGCTCGACGATCCGGGCCACGGCCTGTTCTGGATCGGCGGCCGAGACGAAGTAGAAATCGGCATCGCCATCGGGTTTGCCAAGATCGGGCAATTGTCCGGCATTGATTGCATGCGCGGTGGTGATGATCTTGCTTTGCGCCGCTTGGCGGAAGACTTCCGTCAACCGCATGACCGGCACGGCACCGGAGCCGATGATGTCAGCCAGCACTTGGCCCGGCCCCACCGATGGCAACTGGTCGATGTCGCCCACGATCAGGAGTGCGGCGGCTGTTGGCACCGCTTTCATCAGTGACTGCATCAACAGCACGTCGACCATTGAGCTCTCGTCGATGACCAGCAGATCGCAGTCGAGCGGGTTCTCATCGTTGCGCTTGAAGCCAAAGGCTTTGGGGTCGAATTCCAGCAGCCGATGGATGGTCTTGGCCTCCATCCCCGTGGCCTCGGTCATACGCTTGGCCGCGCGGCCGGTGGGCGCGCAAAGAAGTAGCTTCACGCTTTTCGCCGCGAGGATGCGCAGGATCGAATTCACAATCGTGGTCTTGCCAACACCGGGACCGCCGGTGATCACCATGACCTTTGAGCGTAGGGCTGTGCGGATTGCCTCAGCTTGGCTGGCAGCCAAGGTCAAGCTGGTCTTCTGCTCGATCCAGGGCAGGGCCTTGTCCGCGTCGATTTCTGGCCAAGGCAGCGCACCTGCACGGAGGCGTTTGATCTGCTCTGCAATACCCCGTTCTGCGAGATAGAGCCCGGTCAAGAAGATGCAGTCCGCATCGCCCACGCGATCCGCCGTTACGGTCTCCTCGAATAACTCTTCTGCCAAGGCACTCTCGATCAGCGGGGAGGGGACTTCGAGCAGCTTGCCTGCCAGACCGATCAGATCCGCCCGGGGCAGGCCGCAATGACCATCTCCCATGGCTTCACTCAGCGCGAAGGAAATTCCCGCCCGCACGCGGATCATCGCTGTTTTCTCAATGCCGAGCTTTTCGGCAATGAGGTCGGCTGTGCGGAAGCCGATCCCCCGGATGTCCTTGGCCAATCGGTAGGGGTTCTCGCTCATCACTTGCACGGCGTCGGTGCCATAGGTCTTGAAGATGCGCACAGCGCGCGCTGTCCCTACGCCATGTTGGTGCAGAAAGACCATGATTTCGCGGATCACCTTCTGATCCGCCCACCCGGCGGTAATCTTGCCCGCCCGCAGGGGGCCAATGCCGGTGACTTCGCGCAACCGCTCTGGCGCAGCCTCGATCACGTCAAAGACATCCTTGCCGAAGGCTTTCACGAGACGTTTGGCATAGACTGGCCCGATACCGCGGATCATCCCCGAGCCGAGATATTTTTCGATCCCGTCTACGGTCGAGGGGGCGGAAGTCTTCAGAAAATGCGCTTTGAACTGCAGGCCGTGATTGCGATCGTTCAGCCAGACCCCGGACGCGGTGATCCATTCCCCAGCCGAAATCATCGCTGCATGCCCGACGGTGGTCACCAGATCCCGATGACCCCGCGCCTTCACCCGCAGAACACAAAAGCCACTTTCCTGGCTGTGGAAGGTCACCCGCTCAACCAGACCGGCCAAAACTTCTGTGGCGCTATCGGCTTGCTGCTTCATGGACTGCGCGCACCGTCGCGCCAGTCCCATGGCCTGACAAAGGTGCCAGACCAGATGTTGCGCTCTGCGCTCTGCGCTTCCTTTTCATCTGGCACGAAGTCGCGCGCGTATTTCTGGTAGGCCACCGCCCAGCCTTCGCGCACCATCCAGGCGTTGAGATCAACCTCGTCCTGCGAGCAGACTGCGATGGTGCGGCCGTAGCGATCGGTGTCTCGGCTGATGCAGCTTACACCGCGCCGCCTGATCCGGTCCGACAGCGACAGCGCCGCCTGTTGGCCACAGCGCCAGGATTGGCCAAACGGGCGTGTGCAAAGCTGGCGGCTTTCAGGCGCATCGATCCCATGCAGACGGATGCGCGTCCCCCGGATTTCAATGCTGTCTCCATCGGTCACACTCGCCACGCCCGTGATCGCCTCTGCCGCAACGAGCAGCGATGAAAGCAAAAAGTAAATGATCAAGGCGACTCGCAGCAAGAATACATCCTCGTTTGATTTGAGGGATTGGCGATCTGCGCCACCTTCCTTTTGTCACGCGGGGGAGCATGGGTCGAGTCGCAAAGGTTATGGGCACTGGAGCCACTATCACTGGCGTTACCAAGACCGTGAAACTTGGCACCGGCGGCGCGTCAGGCTCGACCACCGTAGTCAACATCGGGTCAGTGGAAGCAAGAGGGAGGGGTTCGCTTCGGATTCTTGCGAAAATCCGTGTAGAGGCGATGCGGGGCAGGGCGCTACAAGCCACGGAAAATGCGAAGGTTAGCGCGGTTCTGAGAGATTGTTCATGGTTCGTTCTTCACAACTCATAACCTGAAGGTCACAGGTTCAAATCCTGTCCCCGCAACCAAAAATATACGCGTTATCAAAGACATAGAGCCTGACCTAAACAGTCAGGCTTTGTCGTTTGCATTTTGTGTCAACGCCATGTCAACGTTTGACGAGTCGCCCCTGAAAAGTGGGGGCTTTCTTGATTCTGGCACGGCGAAACGCCACGTGGGAGCATCGTGCCATGATCGAGTTTCGCACCCTTTCCAATGACCATCCCGTCCATGCTGCGCGCGGCGCTGCCAACGTTCGCTGCCAACACTTCATCCAGATCGGGGCGACCAAAGCTTCATCTTCAAGCCAAACCGGCGGAATGCGGTATCAAGCGGCCTTCAGTCGGTCTATCAGAAAGTCGATGAAGACGCGCACTTTTGCGGGCAACAGCTTGGTTTCTGTCAAGGCGTAAACCACAATTCTTGAGGGCCGCCAATCAGGCAGGACAGCCATCAGCCTGCCCGCATCCACGTCCGAAGCCACCAAAGCGACAGGCAAGGACGCAATGCCATGCCCGCGCAAACACAGGCGGTGCAGAAGGCCTAGGTTGTTGGCAGTCACCGATCCTTGCACCGCGATCTGCGTTCGGCCGGTCGGCCCCTCCAGCTGCCAGGCGCGGTCTGCGATGCGCAAACATGTGTGCGCCAAAAGCGCCTTCGGTGTTTCAGGCGGGGTGATGTCGCAGAAATATCCGGGTGACGCGAACAGGCCCATCTCGGCCTCGACCAGTTTGCGGGCGATTAGGTTAGGCTCGGACGGCAGGCCGATGCGGATCGTCACGTCAAAGGGCTCGGCCACCAGATCGCTTTGCCTTGGCGACACATCCAGATCCAGCCGGATGCCAGGATAGGTACGCGTAAACTCCCCCAGGATATCAGACAGGTAGACCAAGGCGAAATCCACCGGAACCGAGGCGCGGATCAGCCCCGTAGGGTTCTGGACCATGCCGGACAGCTCTTCATGCGCCAGCTTCGCCTCATCGGTGATGCGACGGCAGCGATCGTAATAGATGCGCCCAGCCTCGGTCAACTCGACCCGCCGCGTGGTGCGGTTGAACAGGCGCAGGCCGATGTCACGCTCCAACTCACCAATCCGGCGCGACACGGTGGAGTTGGGCAGCCCCAACCGATCGGCTGCGGCGCGAAAGCCCCCGGTGGTAGCGACCTCGATGAAAAGCTCCATGTTTCGGAATACGTCCATCATTGCTGCTCCTGTGGATCAGTGAAGTCTATTACACAGACTTTATCGCCCCGTCGAACAGCAATACAAGGTGCTTCGCGACCCTGCGAAAGCCACAAGGAACATCTGGATGACTACCGAGAAGCTGTCTTACGACAACGCGGCAATGGTTCTGATCGATCACCAGATCGGGACCCTGACGATGGCGAAATCCATTCCGCGCGATATCATTGAAGCCAATACTCGGGCCTTGGCGCGGGTGGCGGTAGCACTTGGCATGCCGCTGGTGTTCACTTCCAGCATGGAAGATCACCAGCAAGGGCCCTTGATGCCCGCGTTGCAGGATATCGCGCCAGAGGCCTTCGCGGCCCGCATCAAGCGCCCGGGCGTCGTGAATTGCTGGGATGACACCGCCTTTGCCGAAGCCTGCCGCAAAACGGGACGGACGCATTTCATCATGGCGGGAATTACCACAGAGGTGTGCTTGGCCCCGCCTGCGATCAGCGCCGCCGCCGAGGGTTTTGCCGTGACGGCGATTGTCGACGCCTCGGGGTCGCCGTCGTCCTTGACCGACGAAATAGCATTTCGTCGGATGGAGCGCGGCGGGGTCGATCTGACGACGACCACGGCGCTGCTGTCGGAATTGGCCAACAACTGGGCCAGCGATGCAGGTCAAAAGGTCATGCAGATCATGGGTGAAGAAATTCTCAGCCACGGTTGAGACAGATCCCGAAATGAAAACGAGGGTCGGCTGCCGCGGGAAAACCACCGGTGGCAGCGACCTCGATGAAAAGTTCCATGTCGCTGAATGCGTTCCACATTGCTCCGCATGTGGATCAGTCAAACCCGTTGATCGGGATATACTGATGGGCCGAACAGCAATAGACCGCCATCAAACCCGAAGCCGAAAGAAAGCACCGCCGTGACATCCCAACCGTTCCCGTCCCATCCTGCCGCGAAACTCGGCGCAGCACTTTTCGTGCTCTGGTCTGTTCTGCATATCTGGGTCGGGGCCGAAGGCATCCGACTGTTTGTAGGTGAAGACATCACAGGGCTTTGGGCCATGCTCACCGGCGGCGCCGCTGCCCCGCGTGATCTGGTGCAAGTGCCGACCGATGCGCTGACCATCAACGCGCATCTGCGTCTGCTGTTGAACTTTACCGTGGATGTGGCCGGTTACGGCGTGCTGGGGCTGATGGTGGCGTGGTTGATCTGGTTCCGGGCATCATGGCTTGGCTATGGCCTTGGGCTGGTCATCATCGGCATCGCCGATCTGACCTTTACCTATGCCATGCTGCTGTCCGGCGTAATCGAGCCCAACTTGCCGACGGTGGCCGGGCCGGTGATCTGGCTGCTTGCCGTGCTGGTGACGCCGTTTGGCCTGCGCCGCGCCGCCCTTTCCTGAACCAGAACCCCCCTTAAGAGATCGGACCGCGCCATGACCCAGACGCCCAGCGCCCTGCCAACCAAGCCCGTCATCCTTGTGGTCGGTGCCACAGGCTTCCTAGGCGCAAAGATCCTGCGCCAGTTACAGGCCGACCCGGCAATCACCCTGCGGGCCATGTCGCGCCGCGCGCCGCGCGATGGAAGTTGGGTGCAGGGCGATCTGATGGACCCGGCCTCGTTGGACCGCGCCATGCAGGGGGTCGATGTCGTCGTAAGTTCGGCCAATGGTTACATGAAGGAAACCATTGCGGCCGACTTTCAGGGCAACAAGAACCTGATCGAGGCCGCCGCCCGTGCCGGGGTCAAACGCTTTGTCTTCCTCAGCATCGTCGCCTGTGACAAGGCCCCCGATGTGCCGCATTTCCATGCCAAGAAAGTGGCCGAGGATCTGATCCGCGCCGCTGGCCTGCCGTTTGTCTTTGTCCGTGCCCCGGCGTTTCTGGATCAGGCCGATGACTATCTGGCCAAGGGGCTGAAAAAGGGCAAGTTTTATGGTGTGGGCGACCGCGATACGCGCTGGTCGTATGTGCTGACCGACGATCTGGCGGATTGTCTTGCCAAGGCAGCGACGCATCCCGACCCCGCAATCCTGAACCAGACCATCGATATCGGCTGGCGTGATGGCCCCGAGAACCAAAAGGACCTGGCGCGGCTTGCCGCCCAGATCACCGGCAAGCCCGTCTCGCTTTGGGTCGTGCCGTGGTGGGTGTTGCGGCTGGCAGTGCGCCCGGTGCGGATGTTTTCCGACCTCGGCTACGACCTGTTGCAGATGTTCATGTTCTTTCAACAGGGCCGTTTCAACGCCGACACGGTCTTGCAAGAGCGGTTCTTCGGTGCGGCACCAACTGCGCGCGACGCCCTGTCGCGCTGGTGCAAGCAGAATCGCCTCATTTGATCTTTGCGGCGACCCGGTCGGAGGCGATCCGCGCTTCCGGCATGCTATGTACGGATCCGCAAAAGAGGCCAAAGTTGAGTTTCCGAGCAGGTGTCTTTCTGCTATTTCCCATGTTTGGGCGGTCACGATTTGCACAACGGCGCCGTGCTTACTCCACCTCTGCCGCGTGGTTTATCTCCCTCGTTTGTCGGTTACTGACCAGACCGCCGACCCAATGGTCAGCAGCGCGCCGATCACCGGTTCGACATCGGAGGCTTGGACATAGCCCTTGACGACCAGTGCGGTGCCCGCGACGGTCAGGATTTGCCGGATGAGGGCGAGGATTGCAGGTTTCAGCATGGTTTTCTCCAGTTCAAATTTCATTGGTGGTTGCGAGGAATTCGCCCGGCTTCATGGTCGGCAGGTGTTGGAGGCGGGGCGGATAGGTCGCCGGCCAGCGGGCGCCGAGGAGGCGGGATTTGGCGATGCGAGCGATGGTGACGGCATCGGACTGGTTGCCGCCGAGGACGTAGAAGTGCGTGTCGTCTTGGCCGATGGCGAAGCCGACATGGCCGCCAGAACCGCGCGCAAAGATCAGGACAGCGCCGACGGTCGGCTGCACCTCGCGGCCGAACAGGAGCCAATGCCGGGCCCAGTAGGGATTGGCGCCCAGCGCGCCGCGCAAGGGTTCGTCGGGCAGGGCGACGCGGATGCAGGTTTCAACAAAATCCCCGCACCATGGGTTCTTTGACGGATCGCCTAGGCTGCGCCCATCGCGCGTTAGCCAATCCATCAGCCAGGACCGATCACGCGCCTCATTCCGACCAAACGCAGTTTTCGCCTCGGTGATCCAGGGCAAGGGGCTGTGTGGGGCAATGGCCGCCGCGCGACCGTTTGCTGCCAAGAGCGACTTCAGGGCACGGGCGGTGCGCAGGCCCCAGAGGCCATCAATGGTGCCGGGCGAATGGCCAAGCTGCTCCAGGCCGCGCTGGATCAGGTGGAGGGGTTCAGTTGGGTCTGGGATCATGGGGGGCA
>JBIHZO010000129.1:0-8551 GCA_044231405.1 Cypionkella sp.
TGAGCAGCGGCGGGATCACGTCAATCTCGCCCAGTTCTTTCAGGTTCAGATACTGCACCACCAACCATTTCGACGCCTGATCCAGCGCGAAGGTAAGGGCGGCAGTCACGACAAGCGCGCGCATCTTAATGCCGAAAGTGGCGTTGATTGGTGAAGACCATGGCCAGACCCGCCGCATCTGCCGCCGCAATCACCTCGTCATCGCGCATTGACCCGCCGGGTTGGATGATCGCCGTCGCGCCCGCTTCTGCTGCCGCCAACAAGCCATCGGCAAAGGGAAAGAACGCATCGGAGGCCACCACCGACCCCACCGTCGGGCTTTGCGACAGGCCCAGCGCCTCGGCCATATCGCCCGCCTTGCGCGCGGCAATCCGGGTGCTGTCAATCCGGCTCATCTGCCCTGCGCCCACGCCCACCGTCGCGCCATCTTTGACATAGATGATGGCGTTGGATTTCACATGCTTGGCGACTTTCCATGCAAACATCAGGTCGGTCAGTTCGGCTTCCGTCGGCGCACGTTTGGTCACAACCTTCAGGTCGGCACGCGTGACCGCGCCTGCATCGCGGTCCTGCACCAGAAACCCGCCCGCGACCTGCTTGAAGGCCAGTGATTTCACCGACGGATCGGGCAAGCCCTTGGTGGTCAGAAGCCGCAGGTTCTTCTTGGCGGCAAAGATTGCGCGGGCTTCATCCGATGCCCCCGGCGCAATGACGACTTCAGTGAAAATCTTGACGATCTCCTCCGCCGTTTCCGCGTCAAGCGGTTGGTTCAGCGCAACAATTCCACCAAAGGCCGAAGTCTGATCGCAGGCATAGGCGCGCAGGTAGGCCTCTTTCAGACTGCCCGCCGTGCCAACGCCACAAGGGTTGGCGTGCTTGATGATGGCGCAGGCCGGACCCGCGCCCGCAAACTCTGCCACCAGTTCAAACGCGGCGTCGGTGTCGTTGATGTTGTTGTAGGACAGTTCCTTGCCCTGCCACTGTCTGGCCGTCGCCACCCCTTCACGGCGCGACCCATCGGTGTAAAACGCCGCCGCCTGATGCGGATTTTCGCCATAACGCAGACCCTGCGCCAAGGTGCCGCCAAAGGACTTGCTGCGCGTGAACGGCTGCTTCAATTCACCCGAAAGCCAAGCCGCAACAGCCGTGTCATAGGCCGCCGTGCGCGCATACGCCGTCAGCGCCAGCTTCTGCCGGAACGCCAGGGTCGTCGCGCCATCATGCGCCTTCATCTGATCCAGCAGCCCTGCATAATCCGCCGGGTCGGTCACAACCGCGACGAAGCGGTGATTCTTGGACGCGGCGCGAATCATCGCAGGCCCGCCGATGTCGATATTCTCGATACAGGCGTCGTGGTTGCCGCCCTTGGCCACGGTTTCCTCAAACGGGTAAAGATTGACGATCAGCAGATCAATCGGCTCTATCCCATGTGCGGCCATTGCCAGCAGGTGTTCGTCATCATCGCGCAGGGCCAGCAAGCCGCCGTGCACATTCGGGTGCAGGGTCTTCACGCGCCCGTCCATCATTTCGGGAAATCCCGTCACATCAGACACATCGCGCACGACCAGCCCCGCCATGCGCAGCATGTTCGACGTGCCACCGGTGGAAATCAACTCCACCCCCTGCGCCGCCAGGGCGCGGGCCAGATCCAGCAAGCCGGATTTGTCCGATACAGAAATCAGCGCGCGGCCAATGGGAACAAGGTTGGTCATGTCAGCCCTTTGAGGTTGGCGGAATCAGATCGGCACCAGCATGTCGTCGCGGCCCAGATCCCGGATGGCCAGCGGAGTATCCTGTGCTTTCGCCAAGGTCCAGCCGATCCGCGTTTCCAGATCCATCGCGCGACTGGAAAGAACGATCTGCCGCGTCGGGCGGGGTTTCAAGCGGCCCTTTTCCAGAAACACGGATGCCTCCAGCGTCAGTTTCGCGCGCCCGTCATGGCGAAACACCCAAATCTCACCACTTTTCAGCGCCAGCGACACCGCCGTGCCACCCATGTCCAGCGCCGCATCGACATCCGGGTGCAGATGGAACCGCAGCGTCAGACCCACCCCCTCCAGCCGGCCGTCGGTCATCAGGCGTTCAAACCGCAGCCGTTCCGCCGGGGTTTGCGCCGCCAGCACATCAATCCCGGTCAACTTGCGCCCGTCCGACGACAGCAGCAAATCACGGGCATGGGTCAGCCCATGCGTGGCCGACCAGCCGTTGTGCGACAGGTACAGATGCGCGCCATCCGACGTCGTCGTCTGCCGCAGTGCCGTGATTTGCGCCCGGTCGGTCATGGCAGCGGGTCCATCGCCTGCCTGCAACCGCGAAGACGAAAACCCCTCCACCGCCAGCGTCGAATGTGACGGCGTGGCCCGCCCGGCAAGACGCCAGTCCGCACCAAAGGGGGCCCCCGATCCGCAAGACACCACCAGGGGTCTGCGCCCCGAAGTCAATTCAAACGCCGTGGTGGAAGCATGGGCCAGCACGCCCGCCCGCCCATCCGGCGGCGGGGCGGCATCGACGATCACCGTGCTGCGCCCGCCCGCCATCCGCGCAAACCCCATCACCAGGGCATGCCCCGCCGGTGGGGCCGGTTTGACTCCCGCCGCCGCCAAAGCCTGATCCAGCCGCCCCTCCATGCCGCGCCCACCCCCATGAAACCGCGCCAGACCGCCGTCGGCATGGCGCAACGCGCGCAGCGTCGGTGCCATCCGCTCCAGCGCCGCCACGATCGCCGCGGGCGGAATGCGCCCGGCCTCTGACAAGGCCTGCTCGGCCCATGTCAAAAGGGTGAACACCTCCAGCAGTTCCTCGGGGTTGCGGGTGGGGATGCCGCCCTGAGCGTCAATCTCGCGCTTGCACTCTTCGGCCAGTGCGGCCACCGCCGGGGCCATCCGCGCCTCCATCCCGGTCAGCGCCAGACCGGCGTAGATCAGCCCCGTCAGTGCCTCAAACCGGGGCAGGCCGGGGGCGGCATGGCTCCAGCGCCGCGACAGAAACACCACTTGGGCTGACAGGCTGCGGTAATAGGCCTCGGACTGCGCCCGGTCGCGGCCGTTCAACAGCAACAGCGCATGGTTGATCCAGCGGATCAGACGCCGCCCGGTCAGGTCCGGCGTCCAGCCCGGCCCCTTGCCCGCGCCGTAACGCGCGATCCAGTCCCACAGCCATTCCTGTGCCCGCCCCCGCGCGCCCGCATCGCCCAAAGCCGCCAGATCATCCAGCCAGACAAAGCCCTGCGCGTCGGCCGCCATGGCCGGATGGGTCAGCGCCACATCCCAGATCGCCATGCCAGGGGCCTCCACCACCTGCCCCGCGAACAGGAAGTTCCCCGCCACCAACTGCCGCCCACGGGCGTAAAGCCCGATGCTGCGCGGCTCGGGCTGCGACACAAAACCCGTGGCAGCCGCCGCCCGCAACGCGCGCCACATCGCAAGCCGATGGATAGGGCTGCCCTTGCCGGGGTTCGACGCCATGATGTTCCTGCCAAACCTGTGCGCCCGCTGTCCCGCGGGTCATTGCGCGCAGCATACCGATCCAAGGCGCGGCTGTCACCGTTTCATCTTGGCCCAAATATCCCCCGCGGAGCGTCCAACAAATCCACAAACCCACAGGCCGGGCATTTCACCCGGCCTGTCAGCCCGCGCCAAAGCCGTCCGCTGGGGGCTCAATGCCCCCAAGGACGGCACCACCGTTACAGATGGTTCACGCGCTCCAAGTACTGGGCCAGCCCGCCCACCTGCCGCAGCCAGCTGTCCAGCAGCTTCGGATCGTGCGGCGCACCATGCACCCCCACCGCAATCTCGCGCTTCAGCACCGACTCCACCGCGAACGAAACCGGGGTGGACACCAGCCGCGCCATCGCCGAGCCGCGCGCATCGCCCCAGGCGTCCATCGCCCAGGTTTCATGGAACACCGCGCGCCCATCGCGCTCGGCCTTCAGCGACACGAACAGGATCACCCGGTCCGGCTCGCCCGGCGCATAAGAGTTTTCAGCCACGAACTGCGCCGCCATTTCGGCCAGCCTCGCATCTCCCGCAGGGCCTTCCAGCGTTTCAATCTCGCGGAACACCGGGGTCCATGCGTCCTGCCAACCATTCAGGCGGATCGTGCCACGCACGAAATCGCGCACCTTCCAGTCGGGATCAAAGCGGTAATCCGCCATGAACGGGTAAGAATCCCGGTTCGGATAGACCTCAAAGCTTTCCGGCACGGGCAAAGGTGCCTCGTATTTGGTGATCGCGTCCCAAGGCCGGTTGACCCGCAACTCGGTGAAATTCCGCAAGCTGCGCGAGGGCGACCGCAGCGCCTTCAGCACGCCCAAGGGCGCCCAACTGAACTTATACCGGAAGGCGTTCGGAATCTTCGGCACACCACCGCAATAGCTGGTGAAAGACAGCACGTTATCAATGTGATAGGCTTTGGACGCGCGGTAGCGCGCCACCAGGTCATGCGCCATCAGGTGGTCGATGCCCGGGTCCAGCCCCACCTCGTTCACCGACACCAGACCCGCCATGCGGAATGCCTCATCCAGCGCGCGCATTTCCGGCGCGATGTAGGAAGACGACACGAAATGCGCGCCTTTTTCCAGACAGAGCGTCGCAATCGCCACATGCTGATCGGCGGGCAGCATTGAAATCGCAATATCGCCGGGGGCCAGCGCGGCCGCCAAAGCCTCCAGCGAATAGGCCCGGACATCCTGCGTCAGATCGCCCACGGCTTCGCGCGCCTTCTCGACGGTGCGGTTCCACACTACCACCTTGTGGCCGTTCTCAATCAGCCGCCGCAGCCCCGGACCGGACGACAAGCCCGTGCCGCACCAATGAATCGTCATGTTCTCTCTCCCTTACAGACCGGCGGAATGGCGGACGAACTCTGCCTTTGCCCGGCCCCAGACGCCCGCATTCAAGTCACCCAAAGTCGCCAGCGAAGGCAACAACTGCGCCGCATAATCCTCACTGCTTTCCACCGGCAGCATCGACGGCAGGTTGTCGATCGCCGTCACATCCAAAGGCGGGGTGTCATGCACCCGCAGCGCCGGGGCAGTCCATTCCGTCACCCGGTCATAAACCTTGATGGGCGAGAAATCTGACGTCGGATCGCAGGCGATATCGCCGATCACCGTCAGCGCCCGCGCATCGGTCTTGGCCGAAGCGGGCACGAACACCGGGCAACCGGGGCGCGCAAGGATGCAATTCAGGAAAATCTCATGCTGCAAGACTTCCGGGAACGGCCCGCCGCTGGCGGTTTCGGCCTGATCCCATTTTGTCACCGCCACACCCATCGCGGCGCACAGATCGGAGGCACCGCTGCCCACCCGGCCCAGCGCCCCGATCACGATTGCACGCGGACGGTCCAGCCCGGCCAGATCAGCCCCCAGATCCGCCAGCAAAGCCGCCTTGCCCGGATAGGCCCCAACCGCGCCTGCAATGCCGCCGCGCTGCTGCGCCGCCCAGCATTTCAGCGACACCGCCGCCCCCGCGTAACCCGCCCAATAGCCGAATGCCGCCACCCGGCGACCCTCTTCATTCACCAGATACTCCAGATCGTAGAGCGTCCCACCCCCCGCCTTGAACCGCGCCAGCAGCACCTGTCCGGCGGGTTGGCCCTTGAATGCATGGCCAAACATGATGTGGCGATGGGTCAGGGGGGTGCCATCCTCGGGCAGTTCCTTCAGCCCGAAGATGATCGCGTCGGCGGGGGCTTGCGGCCACAAATTCTCGGGCGCAATCTCGGCCCCCGCAGCGCGGTAGCCGTCAATGCCAATCGCGCGCACCGAACTTTCCTCAACCGTCACCCGGATGCCCGCAGCGATCAGCGCGCCCACGCCCGCAGGGGTCAGGCCCACGCGTTCTTCATGTGGGCGTTGCTCGGCCCGTACCCAAAGATGTGTCATTGTTTCCATCCAGCCCGCTGGTGATTTTCGCGTCTAGATACCAGATATGTGGGCAGGAAACAGGGGCGTTCGATGCAACGAAGGATCATCTTGGCGGGGGTGGCGGCACTGACTGGGGTTGCAGCGTGGCTTTGGCTGCGGCGGTCCCGCAGCCTGTCGGATGGCGAATGGCAGGCGGCTTATGCCAAACCGCTGACGCCGCCCACCGCGCCTTTGAAAACCTACCACCTTGGCCATAGCCTTGTCGGGCGCGACATGCCTGCGATGCTGGCGCAGCTGGCAGGGCACGACCACCGCAGCCAGCTGGGTTGGGGCGCGTCCTTGCAGCAGCACTGGAACGGCGATGTGCCGGGTTTTGCCGAGGAAAACGCCCATCGCCATCACCAGCCAGCCCATCCGGCCATCAATTCTGGCACCTATGACGCCCTGATCTTCACCGAAATGGTCGAACTGCGTGATGCGATCCGCTGGCATGACAGCGCAAGCGCGCTTGCTGAATGGGCCGCGGTGGCGCGCGCAGCCACCCCTGCGGCCCGGCTCTATCTGTATGAAACCTGGCACCGGCTGGACGACCCCGCCGGGTGGTTGCAGCGCATCGACGCCGATCTGCCCGACCTGTGGGAGGGGCAACTGCTGCGCCCGGCGATGGCCCGCGCCGGGGTGGGGACGATCCATGTCATCCCCGGTGGGCAGGTGATGGCGGCAGCGGTCCGCGCGATTGAGGAGGGTGCAGTGCCCGGCCTGACCAGCCGCCATGATCTGTTCCAGCCCGGCGACACCATCCACTTCAACGACTTGGGCGCATACTTGATGGCCCTGACCCATTACGCCGTCCTTTACCATCGCAGCCCCGAAGGCCTGCCGCACCAATTGACCCGCGCCGATGGCAGCGCAGCGCAGGCGATGACGGCGCAGGCGGCAAAGGTGCTGCAACAGGTGGTCTGGCAGGTCGTGACCCGCTATCCTGCCACCGGCGTTGCGCAAGTGAGGTAGGCTATGGGGATTTGGTCGCTGCTGGCAGATGTGGTGTTTGTGGGCCATTCCTTGGTGGGGCCAACGCTTCCGGCGCTGGTCGAGGCCGCGCTGAAACAGCTGGGCACGCCATCGGTGGTGCAGGCGCAGATCATCAACGGGGCCAGCCTTGCCTACAACTGGGACCATGGCGCAGGTGCCGAGGGCATCGACGCCCGCGCCCGCCTGTCCGAGCGTGCAACGGATGTGCTGATCCTGACCGAAGCGCAGCCCTTTGCCGGTCATGTGAAATATTCCTTCACCGCGCAAAATGTCGCCAAATTTGCAGCGCTGGCGGTTGAGTCGAATCCCGACACCCGCGTTTATCTGTATGAGACATGGCCCAGCCTGAATTCGGCCCCCGGTGCGGTGGTGCCGGGCGATCCGGAGGCTGGGACACCTTGGCGCGAACGTTTGGCGCTGGAGTTGCCGCTGTGGCAGGGCGTGGTGTCGCAGGCGCGGGCGCTGTCGGGACATGACGTCGCGCTGATCCCGGCAGGCCAGGCGATGGGGCGGCTGGCCGATGCGATCCGCGACGGCGCTGTGCCGGGGATTGCAACCATTCAGGACATGTTCGTCGATGACATCCACCCCAACGGCAAGGGGCTGTATTTTCTGGCGATGCTGCATGCCGGGGCGATTTCAGGGCAAACGCCTGTCGGGTTGCCTGCGAAACTGACACGGGCCTGGGCGTCGCGCGATGCGGTGATTTCGGACGAGCAGGCGCAGGTGTTGCAGCAAATCGCCTGGGACGCCTTGCAGTCCTATGTGCCTGCCGAGGGTAGGGTTGCAGCAAAGCCTGCGCCTGCACCTGTCGCGCCGCCTTCTGTTGCGGCGCCTGCTGTCCCCTCCATCGATCCGCCCTTCCCCGCCTTTGCGCCGATCACCAACCAGCACCTTGCGATGAACCTTGCGGGCATCAACGACTGGTCGGTACAGCAGCCCTTCCTGAACGTGATGAAAACCGCGCGGCCTTGGGTGGGGCATTTGCCGGGGCAATGGGGGGGCTGGACGCATGACGATCTGGCGCGGGCGGGCGCGCTGTCTCCCGATGGCTGGCCGTTGCGGCTGCCTGCGGAACTGACCGGAATTGCCACATTGATCCTGACCGATCTGCCCGAGGATGCCTTGGGGGTCGCGGGGCGGTATATCCTGACATATCAGGGCAATGGCACGTTGAGACTCGATGGTCGCGCGGCAGTGGTGCTGGCCGAACCGGGGCGCATCCTGTTCGACTACACGCCGGGTGAAGGCACGGTTCTGATCACCCTGACCGCGATTGATCACGCCGATCCGATCCGCGATATCGTGGTGGTGCGCGAGGCGCGGGCGCAAGCCCTGGCCTATGGCGCAATCTTCAACCCCGACTGGCTGGCGCGTGTCCGTGGTGTCAAGGGGCTGCGGTTCATGGATTGGATGGCGACGAATGACAGCACCTTGTCGAACCCCGCCGACCGCCCCAAGCCCGCCGATTACACCTATGCCCGCATCGGCGCGCCTGCAGAAGTGCTGGTGGCGCTGGCCAATGACCTGGCCGCCGATCCATGGCTCACCCTGCCGCATCTGGCGACGGATGACTTCGCCCGAACCTATGCGCAGATCGTCCATGACGGGTTGGACGCCGGCCTGAAAGCCCATGTCGAATACTCCAACGAG
>JBIHZO010000534.1:0-2523 GCA_044231405.1 Cypionkella sp.
ACAGGGTCACCTCCGGCTCGCCCGGCTTGCCGTCGCGCAGGATGATCAGGCCGGTGGCCGGTATGCGCTCTGGCAGCACCTCGCCGCGCAGCACTGGGGCGGCAAGGGTTTGCAGACGCCCGCGCATGGCGGTGAGGATGGTTTCGCGGGGGGTGGGCATGGGAGCACCAAAGTTTCGGGGCGGTTCGAAACGCCGGCAGGCAATTTCTGCCGCTGCGTTCTTGAGTAGGTAATGCGTTTGCCTTACCCTGATCTGGCGACGTGAAGGGGAATCACATGCTTGCCGAACTCAAGGTCGAGTCCACGCTGACAGACAAGTATCAGACGACAGTGCCCGGGGTCGTGCGCAAGGCGCTTGGCCTGAAGAAGCGTGACCGCATCTCCTACACCATCCTGCCCGAAGGCGATGTTCTTCTTAGCCGGGTCATGGAGGCCGCAGAAGACCCAGCCATTGGTGCGTTTCTGTCGTTTCTGGCGCACGACATCAGCCATAATCCCGGCCAAATCCGGGCGCTGGATGCCTCGCTGCGGGCCAAGCTGTGCGAACTGGTCGATGGTATCGAACTTGATCTTGATGCGGCCCTGTCGCCCGAAGATGAATGAATGACCGACGGTTCCGTTGTGCCGTTGGTTGTGAACGGATGGACCCTGTTCGCGCATCCGCTGTTTTTGGGTCAGGTAGCGGAGTTGGTCGAAAAGGTTGCGTCTCTCAAGGCCGCCAACCCATCCGGTTATCGCGGCAAGAACGCCACCAAGCGCCTTGCCGCGATCAACAAGCTGGTTTTTGAAGAGATCCCTTCCGACCCCACCGACCCGAAGTTCCGGCAAGGCAACACGCTGGGCGACGAGCATCGTCATTGGTTTCGGGCGAAGTTCTTTCAGCAGTACCGGCTGTTTTTCCGCTTCCACGCCGAAAGCCGCGTGATCATTTTTGCATGGGTGAACGACGATACGACGCTGCGCGCCTATGACAGCCGCACGGACGCCTATCGGGTGTTTAAGGGCATGCTGGAGGATGGAAACCCGCCCGGCGATTGGAAGGCACTGCTTGCCAGCGTGCAGAAGACCAGCGGCCAGCTTGCCGAGCTTACGGAACAGACGTAACGCGAGACCAAGTCACAGCGTTCTCTCGACCCAGTTCGCTACGATCGACCCCGGCACGCCATCCACCGCCCGCTCCGCATCCCGCGCCAGATCCAGCCGCTTGCGCAACTTGACCTGCGGCACCAGCAGGAAGATCGGCACGGTCGCCACCCCGCGTCCGGTTCTGGATTTTGAGGCCACGGCTCGGCCTTTCGAATTCAACCGCCCTTCCGCCACCAGCAGGCTCGGTCCCCTGCGGCGATATATGAAGCGCAGGCGCAGACCAGTGCGGCGCTCCCACTCACCGGGGGTGATGCGACCGCCCTTGCTGCTTTTTCCGGCCGCCGGGGTGGGGATGGCCAGCCAAAACCCATCCTTTGATCGGATCAGCGGCCCGGTGTCATGCGCGCCGATGATCACCGGCGCGTTCGACCAGACCAGTGCCGCTGCGCTCAAACTTTCGCCCGACTTCGGGAAGCTGACGAGCCGGATAGAATTGGCAAGTCTGGTGCCCAGCCCGGCGCCGGTGATTTGCGTCCGCCAGGCAGATTTGAGACCGGTCCCGGCCTCGCGCATGGCCACAGTCACAGCGCGTTCCCCAGCCGCGACTTCGGCCGCCATCATGGCGACAAGGTCAGGATCAATTGCGATCTTCAGCTTCATGCGGGGCGCAAATCCAAGGTCCAGACAAGCCGCTCGCGGTCGCGGACGGGCTCACCCTGAATGAGGAAGGCCTCGGAATTGATCTCGATCCGGTCGCCGGGTCGCGGGTTGGGAACCTCGGCCACGCGTAAGTCGATGCGGGTGGTCTCTGACCAGAGACGCGCGTCGCCGAACGCAGTGATGTCGTCCGCGCGGCGCATGACCACGCGGACGAGGACGGGCGTTCCACCGTCTGCGACATAGACCGCATCTCGGGCGATGTTGGGATCGCAGAAGACGTTGTCGATTGCAGCAATAAAGATGGACATGGGCTGACCTCAGTTGGCGCTGAAGAGCCGGATCGCAAGTCGCGGGCGCTTGTTGACCGGCAGGATTGATCCTTCCGTCATAAGGTCGATCCAGCGGCCCTTGGCGTCCATCATCTGGCGGGCATAGAGCGGCAGGCCGATGGTATTGGTGGTTTCCAGCAGGTTCGCGGGTCCGCCATAGGTGGTGAAGGTATCAAACGTGCCCATCGGAAAAGAGATGCCCTCGCCGGTGGGGATCAGCCGTTCAGCGGTGCCGCTCGAGAGCGTGACCGAGCCATTGTATTCCTCAAAGAGGACGCCCGCAAAGGGGAAGGCTCGGCGCATATCTTCGCGTAGGGGCTGGCCGCCTGTGGCCGAGAAGAACTTGTAGGCGTCCTCGGTCTTGGGGTGGCTGATCAGCTTGTCGAAGAACTCGGAGCTGACCAGCGCGTGTGCGGTGGTCATGGTTTCCCCCATCAGATTGTCTTCA
>JBIHZO010000535.1:0-2521 GCA_044231405.1 Cypionkella sp.
ACTGAACGGGGCCAATCCATCGCCGGGCACCAGATCGCGGAAGTCATTTGTCAGCATCGTGCCCCAGCCGAACGACACCTTCACCCGGCCCAGAAACTGGTGGTGCAACTGCTCAATCTGGTCCACATCCAAGCCGTCCGAGAAGATCACCAGTTTGGTTGCAGGGTCTTCGCCACGTTCCCGCCACCAGCGGATGGCATTCTCAGCCCCCGTCGCCGGATCACCCGAGTCGATCCGGATCCCGGTCCAACTGGCCAGCCAATCTGGGGCGTTTTTCAAGAACCCGTCGCTGCCATAGGTGTCGGGCAACATGATCCGCAGGTTGCCATCGTGTTCTTCCTGCCAGTCGGCCAACACCTGATAGGGTGCTTGCGCCAGTTCTGCATCCGAGTTTGCGAGCGCCGAGTAAACCATCGGCAATTCATGAGCGTTCGTTCCTATTGCCTCGATGTCTCGGCGCATCGCCACGCGGCAGTTGCTTGTCCCGGTGAATTTCGCGCCAAGACCCTCCTGCATCGCCTGAACGCACCAATCCTGCCAAAGAAAGGAATGCCGCCGCCGCGTGCCAAAATCGGCAATCCGCAACCCGTCGATCGCCCGCAAGCGCTCAATCTTCTCCCACAGCCGCGTCATCGCGCGGGCATACAGGACCTGCAATTCAAACTTGCCCAATTTCGTTAAAACTGCCCGGCTGCGCAGTTCCATGATCACCGCCAGCGCCGGGATTTCCCACAGCATCACCTCGGGCCAACTGCCGGCGAACGTCAATTCGTATTGACCATCCTTTTTTTCCAGATGGTAGGGCGGCAGGCGCATGCCCTCAAACCACTCCATGAAATCAGGCCGGAACATCTGACGTTTGCCGTAAAACATGTTGCCGCGCAGCCAGGTGCTTTCGCCCCGCGTCAGCGACAGGCTGCGCACATGGTCCAATTGTTCGCGCAATTCGCCTTCGTCGATCAGGTCGGCCAATCTGATCCTGGTGGTGCGGTTGATCAGGCTGAAGGTGACGTTGGTGTCCGGTTTGTTGCGAAAAATAGACTGACACATCAAAAGCTTGTAAAAGTCGGTGTCGATCAAAGACCGCACAATCGGGTCAATTTTCCAATTGTGATTGTGCACCCGTGTGGCGAGATCAACCATGATGGATGCCTTTCCAAGACTGAATTTCAGGCGTTAGACCAAGTTAAGACTGCGAGAACAAGTAAAAATCCAAGTTCAATCGATCAAAACCACCCCGGCCGCCCGCATCTGCATTTGCATCTCAGCCAGTGATCCACCCAGATCGATTGCCCGGCACGCAGCCAACGGCACCGTCACGCCGTAGCCCAACCGCGCCGCGTCCAGTGCCGAATAGGCGACGCAAAAATCCGTCGCCAACCCAACCAATGTGACCGCCGTCACCTCGCGCGCGCGCAGGTAGCCATCCAGACCCGTCGGCGTCGTCCGGTCATTTTCAAAGAACGCGGAATAGCTGTCGATCCCTGCCCGGAAGCCCTTGCGGATCACCAGATGCGCCGGTTCGGTTTGCAAAGCGGGGTGAAAGTCGGCGCCCGGACTGCCCTGCACACAATGGCGCGGCCACAGGACTTGCCTGCCATAGGGCATGTCCACGGTGGAAAACGCCGCAGTCCCCGGGTGATTGTCCGCGAAAGAGCTGTGGTCCGCCGGGTGCCAATCCTGGGTCAGCACCACAACCGGAAAATCGGCCATCATGGCATTGATCTGCCCGACGATCGCGCTGCCCTCCGCCACAGCCAACGCACCGCCGGGGCAAAAATCGTTCTGCACGTCGATCACGATAAGGGCTTCGGTCCGCATCCGGTTTCTCCGTGTCATTCCAGCGTTGAATGGTTAAAGATGCGGCCGGGTCTGGTCAAATGAAAGCGGAAACATGCGCAAGGCATTGGTTTTTGGGGCCTCGGGCCAGATGGCGCGGGCCTTGGTGCCGATGTTGGCGGCGCAGGGCTGGCAAGTGGACGCGGTCACGCGGGCCGGTCGCGATTTGCCGTCGGCACTGGCCGATCATGCGCGCCATTTGCCCCATGGCGACACCCGCGCCGACACCATCCGCACCGGTGGCGGCTATGACGCGGTGTTCGATCCGATGGCTTTGACGGTGGAAGATGCGGCTGATCTTTTGACCGCTCGCAGCGAGGTGGGGCATTACTGCGTGATCTCGACCGCTTCGGTTTACGCTGATGCGCGGGGGCGCAGTCTGGAGGGTTCCGCCGAGGGGTTTCCCGAATTTCCGCGTGAAATCAAGGAAACGCAGCCAACCGTCGCGCCGGGCGATGGCTATTCTTCGGGCAAGGTCGCCATGGAATTGGCTTTGACGAATGCCCCCGTCACCATCCTGCGGCCCTGTGCAATCTATGGCATCGGTGCGCGGCATCCCCGTGAATGGTGGTTTGTCAAACGCGCGCTGGACGGTCGGGCGCGGGTGCCCTTGGTCGATGCAGGCCAGAACATCTTTCATACCTCGTCGGCCATCGGCATCGCCTCTTTGGTCAGCTTTTGC
>JBIHZO010000130.1:0-8511 GCA_044231405.1 Cypionkella sp.
ATGCCGAAAGCCTTGATCTGGCAATCGACGCGCTGGAGGCGCTGCAAAGCCAGGGGCGCTCTGTCGGTGTCATCAGCCACGTTGATGCCATGAAGGAACGCATTCCCGTGCAGATCCGCGTGAAGCGCCAGGGTGGCGGACGTAACAGCATCTCCGTGGAGGGGCTGGGCACGGCGTCGATATGATCGATAGTGGGGCCCGGCCACCCACACACGCGTGCGCTGGTTTCAGCCGCCCCGACCCCGGGCAAGACCAATGCTGGCCGGATCGTCTCTAGACCAGACCTGCCACGCGAACGCTTGGGTGCGCGGTCAAGCCAGGTCGTCCGATACGTGAACGACGGTCGCTGCGTTCAATCACTGTCTTGGCCTACGCGTGATCTGGATCGGCACTTCGCAAGCATATGCAGTCAAATCGCGGTCCCTTTCTCTACATGATACGACCGCTTTTCCGAGCGGCTTTGGTATAACAACTCATTTCTGCCATTTACCAAAGAGCGACCATTCCACCTGAAGTCGGCGCATTCCAAATTCGCGCTCAGCCGTCGCAAGGGCTCTGGCGGCGAATACCGCCAAAGAGCGACCTGTCAGGCTCGATCCTCTCCGTCAAAGCAACGTGGGACCACATCTTTGGAGATCAGGCTTCCCGGTCCAGACAGAACGACCGTGCCCATTGCCACAAGGTCAGCGCTAGACTGCAAGCAGTGCACTTGCGCCCCTGAACTCGCGCTGGTGATAGGCGCTGTGGTTTTCGCCATCCGCCGGGCCACGGCCAAGGGCGCGCGCCTGCTGATGGAACCCCTTGGCAGCGCCGTCCCCGACCTTGCTGACGACCAAGGCGGCCAGAAACGGCGCTCCAGTTTCGGCGTCTTCGACCATGGTCGCCTCAAGCGCCTGTGTCACTTTCGCGATGGATCCGGGCATGAACAGCCCCAGATCCCGTGCAAGCTGGCCATAGGTCAGCGGCACATCTTCTGCGGACAGCGCGGTCAGATGCGCGCGGATACGGTCGCGCAGCGCATTGCCTGCTGCAGAGGCCTTGATTGCGGCACGCGGCGCCGGGATCTCATGCGCGGTCCCATCTGCGGCGATTTCAGCCGCCCAGACCCGCTGGCTTGACCGCATGATCAACCGCGTCTTGCCTGCATCTGCCCCAGTGCCGGATTCCGATTGGCTGACCACCTCGCCCGATTGCAGTGCTGCCCGCAGGCTTTGGGCATCCAATCCCAGACGCGGCGCCAGATAATCGGGTGAGATCAGGAATTGGCCATCCTCACGCGCAATCGCATCGGGGGGGACGGGGCGATACAGCAGGGGGCGCTTTGCCGCGGCCGGGCCTTCCGTTGGCGCGCTGTAAAAGGGTGTCGCACCGGCGGCATGGTCAGTCACGTCAATGATATCGCGAACCTCTGGCACTGCGGCGCGGATCATGTTTTCCACCCCGCCCCGCAACGTTGCCGCAGAGGATGCACAGCCCTGACAGCCGCCCGACATCAGCATGCTGACAACGCCATCGCGCACATCGGTCACGCTCACATGTCCGCCGTGGCTGGCAATCGCGGGGTTGGCCTGCCGGTCCAGCACCTCTTGCACGGCGGTCCGGATCTCGTCATCCGTCCGGGCCACCCCGAGGGCTTTGGCCGCGTTGCCCAGTGGAGCGGAAAACCGGGCCATACTGTCGCGGATCGCCTGCGCTATCTGGGGTTTCAGGACCGACCAATCGCTGTCCGCGGTCTTGATCACAGCCACGACTGCGCCCGCGACATCTATCTTTTCAACCCCGGGAATGGCGAACAGGGAAAGCGCCAAGGGTGCGCCCTGCGCTGCGGCTGCGCTGGAAAAGGTGGCCCCTGCCCCAGCCTGAACGTCCCGCTCTAACACCAAGCGCAGGCTGTGCGGATCGGCGGGCGAACTTTCCGCCCGGATGCGCAGCTGGACCGCTGGTTCAGACATCTTCAACCTCGGCGGACTTCATGCCGCGCAGATGGCCAAAGGTGTAGATCCCCGACTGATGGCCATCGCTGAAGCTGCAGCCGATGGCATAGTTGCCAATGCTCCAGATCCGGGTCGGAGTGATGTTCAGCGGCACCGTCGCCGGAACCAGCACCGCGCGCCCGCTCATCTCATCAATGCAGGCGGCGCAGCGGCAGGCGAGACGCAGATCGCGCACGTCGATCAGCTGATCATGCCCGTCTTGCCAACGCACGACCAGCGTGCGCCCGTCACGGCGATGCAAGGCGACCGGAACTTCGGCCGTGCCGCCAACATGACCTGCCACAGGCGCGGGCTTTGGCGTTCTGGCATTATCCGCCCACTGCCAATCGAAAGGTGTCGGCAGGCCAGGCTTGGCACGCGCGCGCCCTGACAGGGTGGCGGCAATGTCGCGGTAGGCCTGTGCGGCGGGGGTATCGGGGTGGGCAATCACCAATGGCAGCCCGTCATCGCCGCAATCCACGATTGCCGGATCAAGCGGCACCGCGCCCAGAAACGGCACGCCAAGGCTCGCCGCGATCTTTTCGCCGCCGCCTTGATGAAAGATATGCGTGACCTCGCCACATGACGGGCAGGTAAACCCGCTCATATTCTCGACGATGCCAAGGATCGGCACCTTCACTTGCTCCATCATCCGGATTCCGCGCCGGGCGATTTTCAGGCTGACATCCTGTGGCGTGCTGACGATCACCGCGCCGGTCAGCGGAAAGCTTTGCGCCAGCGTCAATTGCGTGTCGCCGGTGCCGGGCGGCAGATCAAGGATCAGATAATCAAGGTTGCCCCAGTCCACCTCCAGAATGAACATGCGCAGGTATTTCGAGACCATCGGGCCGCGCAGCACGGCAGGCTTGTCATCATCCGTCAGCATGCCCATCGAGATCACCTTGATGCCATGCGCCTGTGCGGGCATCACCTTGCCCGAAGGTGACATCGAGGGGTTCTTGCCGGTCTTGATCCCCAACATTCCCGGCACAGAAGGGCCGTAAAGATCGGCGTCCACCAGCCCGACCGCAGCCCCCTGCGCCGCCAGCGCGAGCGCAAGGTTGGTGCTGAGCGTGCTTTTGCCCACCCCGCCCTTGCCGCTGGCCACGGCGATGATCTGGCCCAGATGCGCCATGCCGGTGTCATCAGACGCGCGGGCTGTTGGTTGGGCAGATGTCATGTGGATTTCCTCGTTTCAGCACCAGGCGAGACCGGCTTTCGACCTTGGCGCGCGGCGAAATTGATGCACAAACGGCCAAGATCGGCCGGAGCGAGTTCAGCGGCGACGCAGGCACAATAGCTGATGGCGCCGCCCGCAAAATGCCGGCAGTCGCCACAGGTACCAAAGGCAACTGTATCGCGGATCTCTGCAAGTTCTCCCGCCAGAGCGGGCAATGCCTGCCGCAGAGCCGATTTCAGTCCCATGTCCAGCCGCTCGATTGCTTCAGACAGGGCGCGCAAGGGATCATCGCGCAATGCGGCAAGCCCGGCATCCGTCAGATCGAACCGGACACTGCGCCGGTCATCCGCCGACTCGTGTCGCGCAAGATACCCTTTTGCCAAAAGCGATTTGGTGGTTTGCGATGCCGTGCCCCGCGTGGTGGCGTGAAAGCTGGCAAAGGCTGAAGGGGTGCGCGACACATCGTTGGCCCGTGCAAAGAACCGCAGCGCCGTCCATTGCGCTGCCGTCATATCAGAGGCCGCGTCGCCCCCGCGCGCCGCACGCCCAAGGTAGACAAGCAGTTCGGCGATTTCATCTGTGCGGGTCACTTTGCTGTCCATTCCAAAAAGATAGCGTTTCGAAACTGAATTGACAAGTGGGCCCCAGGAAAACTAATATCGAAACGAAACTACATGTGCAGAAAAATGAACAAGCCTTTCTCTCCCCGTTCCGGACACCCCCAGATACCCCGCGCCGAATTTCTGGATGCGGCCAACGAAGCCCGACTGGCAAGGCGTTGGCGCGATACCGGCGATGTGGCGGCGCGCAACCGGCTGGTGACATCGCATCAGGCGCTTGCCATGGCTGCAGCACGGCGCGCCAGCGGCAAGGGGCAAGAGTTGGACCGCGACCTTCTGCAACACGCCAACTTGGGGCTTATTAAGGCGGCAGATCGGTTTGATGCTGACATGGGCTTTCGATTTTCGACTTATGCCGTATGGTGGATCAGAGCCGAAATTCAGGATTATAAAATTCAAAACTGGTCGCTGGTGCGGCTGCCGAACTCCGCCTCCAGCCGCAAGCTTTTTCATCACCTCAAGCGCGTTGAAACCCGTCTGGCCGGTACAGGCGAGGTTGCGCCAGAGGATATGGTGGGGCGCATCGCAACCGTATTGGCCGTCACGCCCGATCAGGTTGTGCTGATGCAACAAAGACTTGCCGCCCCGGATGGATCATTGAACCGCCCTGTGGGCGATGACGGCGGCGCGATGCAACTGCAGGATCTTCTGGAAGATCCGGACGCAGATGTTGAAAAGGACGTGAGCGCGCGACTGGATGGCCGGGCCTTCTGGATCAGGATGGCGGACCATCTGAACCAGCTGCCCAAGCGCGAACAGGAAATCATCATCGAAATCTACGTGTCCGACACCCCGAAAACGCTGCTTGATCTGGGCGAACAATTTGGCGTCTCGCGAGAGCGGATACGCCAGATCCGCGAAATCGCCCTCGCGCGCTTGCGGGCCTCGATGGCAGATGCAGCAGCCTTGTGATTGCGGCGCGATATCTGCGCCCTGGCAAAGCCCGGCAAGACCGATGCCCCCTGCCAGAAGGCCGACGGCACAGTCCACAAACAGCAGATCCGCCCAGCCTGCCTGCGGTCGGTTCAAGTGGCTGCGCGGCGCTTTGGCTTTCAGACCGCGCGCTTTCATCGCCAGTGCCGCGCGGCCCGCGCGGCGGATGGCAAAGGCCAGGAGTGGCACGACCAGCGAAGCCCCCTCGAATGGTCCGGGGATGCGCCGGGGCCTGCGCCCTCGCATGATCGCCCGCGCCAGCCGCAGCTGCTGCGCCTGTCGTGCAAGATCCGGCACCAATCCGGCCGACACTCCCGGTCGGGCAAATGTCTGTTCTGCCGACAGTTTCAACGCAAAATCCGCTTCCTGACGGAACAGCAGGCTGGTGATTGTCCGTCGTCGAATAATTTGGAACATGCGGCCCGATTTTGGAGCGGAGAGTTCGGGCTCATCGAGTTTGGGTTATGCTGCATGTCGCTGATGGTTCAAGCGGCGGTTTTTGATAGTTTGCTGTTTGATGCGCCTCCTTTCGGCTAGGGTGGTTTCGCCACGACCAAAATAGACATCGGCTGGCGTCAAGTTGCAGATGCTTTCGTGGGAGCGATGGTTGTTGTAGTGGTCGATGAAGGCCGCGATGGCAGCTTCCAATTCACCTTCGAAGAAGTAGTTTCTGAGCAAGATGCGGTTTTTAAAGGTCTGATGCCATCGCTCGATCTTGCCCTGGGTCTGGGGATGCATCGGCGCGCCGCGAACGTGTTTCATACCCTTATCCTCAAGATATTCTGCCAGATCACCTGCGATATAGGATGAGCCATTATCGCTGAGCAGGCGCGGTTTGTGCAGAACCTTGGCGCTGTCGCAGCCTGACGCTGCCAAAGCGATATCGAGCGTGTCGGTGACGTCCTCGGCCCGCATGTTGCGGCAGAGTTTCCAGCCGATTACGTATCGTGAGTAGTCGTCGAGGATGGTTGACAGATAAAACCAACCCCAACCGATGATCTTCAAATAGGTGAAGTCAGTCTGCCACATCTGGTTCGGCGCTGTGGTCTTGTCCTTGAACTCATCCGCAGCCTTTATGACGATATAGGCCGGGCTGGTGATCAGGTCGTGGGACTTGAGCAGACGATAGACCGAAGCCTCTGAGACGAAATACTTTTCGGTGTCAGTGAACTTCACAGCCAGTTCGCGCGGCGACAGCTCGGGCTCCTCAAGCGCCAGATTCAGGATCTGATCCCGCACCGCTTCGGGGATCCGGTTCCAGACCCGGGAAGGGGAAGAGGACCTGTCCTCCAGCCCCTGTGGCCCGTGTTCGACGAAGCGGTCATACCAGCGGTTGAACGTGGTGGGCGGGTCGCGCCCGGACAACCGGTGCGCGACCTGATGAAACGCTAGGCTGAGAGGGGAGAAATCTTGAACCGTGTCTTGGCTCCGGTCTTGTCAAAGGCCGCAAGAAGACCGGTATTGTCGAGGATCTGCGCATGGCGTTGGGGCGCAGAGCCGTCAGGCGTGGGAAAATACCAGTCTACGATCGCCTCTGCCACGACATTGCCCGGACCCACTCCGACGGTCGGAAAGCTGTGACCACCGATCTGAGCGCGCGCGTTCAGTTCCAACACATAAGCATTCGTCCCGTCAAAGATAATGTCCATTCCGCCGTTTGGAATGCCAATCGCCGCGCAGGCTGCAACGGCCATCCGTGTCACAACAGGTTCAAGGCTGCCGATGACGCTGTAGCCGTCGCCGCCATCGCCCATGTTGTTAGAGGCGCTCAGGATGACTTTTTCGCCAAAGACCGGCACGC
Organism: Cypionkella sp.; assembly: GCA_044231405.1. Lineage (GTDB taxonomy): Bacteria > Pseudomonadota > Alphaproteobacteria > Rhodobacterales > Rhodobacteraceae > Cypionkella. The sequence goes on from JBIHZO010000130.1 coordinate 6,508, forward strand.
GGGATGCAGTTTGGCCGAACTCTGCGAGATATTGGACCGCGGCAGACAGATCGATCTGACAAGAGGCCAGCACCGGGTTTGCCGCCCGCTGGGCGTTCTTGTGCCCGATCAGTTGCGCGATGGAGTCGCGACCGTTTCCGACCACCCAGACCCCCGGCTTGGCATTGGCTGCGACGGCCTGATTCCCAACCACATAGACCCGGTGTTCAAGCCCGACGATCTGTACTTCGACCAAGGTTGCGACGGCCCCCAGGTTTGAGAGTCTCTGCAACACCTGCGCGCCGGGAACCCGCATCTGCACACCCACACGCAGCGAACCGACGACTGGCTTCAACACAAAGGTCTTGTCCGGGTACCGTTCCAGGAAATTCCGGACCTCGGCAATGTTTGCCCCTTGCCACAGCACATAATCCGGGGTCGTGACACCCGCAGCCAGAAACCGTTTCTTGGCGGCATCTTTGTCCTTTGCAAGATCGCTGGTCGCAGGCGAGGTCTTTTCCCCCATCGAGCGGTTGAAGAAGTAGCGCTGCCGCCCATCCGTGATCCAGTACAGTTCCGGTCGGGTCGAGGACCGGGTCATGTTCGCGTGGTTGACCCGCGCATCGGCTTGCGAGCCGTAGAACTCGATCATCAGGCCTCTTTGCCATGCTGCCAGTGCAAGAAGGTAGCTGCATTTGTTGTCCGCGCCCATCAGAGCAACAGCCCTGCGCAAGTCAGGAACCGAAAAATCCACTTTGGAGATCGGAAGGACTGGATGACTGTTCATCTGACTCTCTCTTGGATCCGTGATCTGAACGCCAGTCACGTGCTTTGCAGATTTCTAGATAGCTCAAGGCGATTTGGCAACTTTGCTTCGGGAAGGGTCAAATCGAAAGCGAAGCTCGGGCCGCCGGGGCGCTGAACGCGTTGCATGCGCCCTAGGGCGTTGTTGCAAAACTGACGCGTGAGGCATGACGGCCACTTTCCCCGTCTGCATCAGACCAAGCGGACGATCTCGGCGGTGCCGAGTACGTGAAGCGGTTGATCAGTGCGACGCGGATCTGGATTTCGGCGGTCTGGCTGTCGGTGTGCCTTAAGGCGATGCATTCGCCGAAGGCTTTCAGGCACCGCGCACCGCATTTTCGCCTCGATCCGGCTGCTGGGGTCGTATCCGGTCCAGCGCTTCCAGAAGGCCCCGCTGCAGTGCCGGATGGCGTGCAGGGTTTCGTTTCTGGCCATTGCGGCCGGGCAATCTTCCTTCCAAGGCCGCCCGTTCTTGCGGATCGGGATGATCGCCATCGCTTGGGGGTCAATGATGGCGGTGTGGCAGCGGCGGGTGTGATAGGCACCGTCGGCGGTGACTGTGCCGATCTCTTCGCCCCCGGGGATCTGGTCGAGCAGTTCCGGCAGGACCGGGCTGTCACCGTCGCTGCCGGTGGTGAACTCCACGGCGTAAATGTCCGAAGTGGCTGTGTCCGTGGCCGGATGCACCCTGCGCCCCCTCTCGGCGATTGCGAGCAATCGCCTGCCGGGCAACGATTGGCGACGGCCCTGAACGCCGTGCTTGCGGGCTTGCCACTCGCCATCCCAGAGGAGCTTGACCCCCGTGCTGTCGATCAAGAGGTTCAAGGAGCCATCGGCGCGCCAATACGGGATCTGCACGGCCAGCGTCTTCTGACGTCGGCACAAGGTGGTGTAATCGGGAACCGCCCGATCGAGGTTTGCCAACTTCAGCAGGTTGGCCACCATCCCGGTCGTTTGCCGCAACGGCAGCTTGAACAGAACCTTGATCGTCAGACAGAACTGGATCGCCGCATCCGAGAACACCGCAGGGCGACCGTCATGCGGCGCGAGCCAAGTTACCTCCTTGTCCGGCCAGATCAACAGCGACCCACGGCTGCAAAGTGAAGCAGTGTAGATGGACCAGTTCGTCGTGCGGTAGCGCGCGGGTGCCGGCTTGCTGATGCACCCCATCTAACCGCATGGATTCACAATGTGAATCCTCGAAAGTCAGAGTTATGCAAC
>JBIHZO010000536.1:0-2500 GCA_044231405.1 Cypionkella sp.
GCCCGCTGCGACCGACCGTGGGCCGTTTCTGACCTGGCTGTTCTTCACCTCGACCAACATCCACCCGACCCTGTTGCAGCTGTTCTACCCCGAGCGCACCGCCGGGCCGGATTGCGCGCCCCAAGTGTTGGCCCATGCCCGCGCCCAGATGCAAACTCTGTTGGCGACGCTTGAAGCCATGGTCGCCCGCGACAGGCCCGACTGGCTGTCGCCGCACAAGCCCACGCTGCTGGGCTATTACATCGCCATGCTGCTGCATTGGCTGGGGCAGACCCCGCCCGACCATCCGGGGCATTTCGCAAGCCAGGACTACCCGGTCCTGCACGCCATCCTGACCCATCTGGAAAGCCGTCCTGCCGCGCAAACCATTGCGGCAGACGAGGGCCTTGGCCCCACCCCCTTCACCCATCCCATCTAGGACCCATCCATGTTCCTTTCCGTCTTTGACATGTTCAAGATCGGCGTCGGCCCGTCATCGTCCCACACCATGGGGCCGATGGTGGCAGCGGCGCGGTTTCTGGACTCCCTGCGCGCCTCGCCCTTCCATTTCCACGGGCTGCGCGGGTCTTTGCATGGGTCTTTGGCCTTTACCGGGGTCGGCCATGCCACCGACCGCGCCACCATTCTGGGGTTGGCGGGCTTTGTGCCGGCAACCTACGACGCCGCATTGGCAGAAACCACGCTGGCCGCGATCCATTCCAGTCACACCATCACCGCGCCGGGCCTGCCGCCGCTGCACTTCGATCCCGCCAAGGATCTGACCTTCGACTACGGCCCCGCCCTGCCCGGCCATGCCAATGGCATGATCCTGAAAGCCACCGACGCCCAGGGCGACGTGATCTTGCAGGAAACCTATTACTCCATCGGCGGCGGCTTTGTGCTGACCGCGACCGAAATGGCCGAGGCGGGCGGCAGCAAATCCAAGGCGCGGGCCGATGTGCCCTATCCGTTCGAAACGGCAGATGAAATGCTGGTCATGGCCAAAGACTCCGGCCTGTCGATCGCTGCGATGAAGCGGGCCAACGAGTTGAAATTCCGCAGCGCCGCCGAGTTGGACCAAGGCATCGCTCAGGTCTGGGGCGTGATGACCGCCTGCATCTCACGCGGGATGTTGGGCACGGGCATCTTGCCGGGCGGCCTGTCGGTGAAGCGTCGCGCCAAGGGCATCCATGACGCGCTGCTGGCGGAACGCGGGCTGAACATGACAGCACCCCACACCATCAACGACTGGATGAGCCTTTACGCCATGGCGGTGAACGAGGAAAATGCAGCCGGCGGCCAGGTGGTGACCGCGCCAACCAACGGGGCTGCGGGCGTGGTGCCTGCGGTGCTGCGCTATTACCTTGACCATGTGCCGGGGGCCTCAACCAGCCGCATCGGGGATTTCATGCTGACCGCTGCGGCGATCGGGGGGTTGGTCAAACACAACGCCTCTATTTCCGGTGCGGAATGCGGCTGTCAGGCCGAGGTGGGGTCTGCCGCCGCCATGGCCGCCGCCGCCCTTGCTGCCGTTCTGGGTGGCACTCCGATGCAAGTGGAAAACGCCGCTGAAATCGCGCTGGAGCATCATCTGGGCATGACCTGCGACCCGGTGCGCGGGCTGGTGCAGGTGCCCTGCATTGAACGCAACGGCTTGGGCGCGATCAAGGCGGTGTCGGCGGCCAGCCTTGCGCTGCGCGGTGACGGCACGCATCTTGTGTCCTTGGATGTCTGCATCGAAACCATGCGCCAGACCGGGCGCGACATGCATGAGAAGTATAAGGAAACCTCGCTGGGCGGTTTGGCGGTGAACGTGCCGAACTGTTGAAGCGGTAACAAGCGGCAGATTGGACCAGAAAAGACGCGTATCTGGGCCATGATGAAGCGCAAGCGGGTCTTGGCTGTCGCTTTCAGGCATGCCCAACTGCGGCGCGCGGGTTAGGCCACCGAAATGAACACCGACCGCATCCTTCCGGGTATCATGCTGATGCTGGCCTTTTGTGTGCTGGCACCCTTGCTTGACGCCGCCTCGAAACTCGCCACTGCCACCATCCCTGTGGGCCAGATCACCACTGCCCGCTTTGTCGTGCAAGGCGTGCTGATGCTGCCGATTGCGCTGGCCATGCGGCTGCATTGGGCGGTCACACCGCGCGCACTTGGCCTGCTGACGCTGCGCGCGGTGTTGTTGATCCTGTCGACCTACGGCTTTGTCGCCGCCGTGCAGGTGATGCCGATCGCCGACGCTCTGGCGATTGTGTTTGTCGAGCCGTTCATCCTGCTGCTGATGGGCAAGCTGATCTTTGGCAACCCGATTGGCCCGCGCCGCATCATGGCGTCGGTGGTGGGCTTTGCCGGTGCCTTGCTGGTGATCCAGCCGTCGCTGGCCAACTATGGCCTCGTGGCGCTGTTCCCCTTGGGCACCGCCTTCGCCTTCGCCTTTTACATGCTGATCACTCAGGCCATCGCCACCGGCATGCACCCGGTCATTCAGCAATTGCACACGTCACTGCTCGGTGCCGCA
>JBIHZO010000132.1:0-8404 GCA_044231405.1 Cypionkella sp.
GCGGTGGGGCACTTCGACCCGGTGACGTTTGACGCAAACCTTGTGAACATCGTCCGCCAAAGCGCTGAAAAGCTGGGGCTTTCCCATATGGACATCATCTCGGGCGCAGGCCACGACGCCTGCTGGATCAACCGGGTGGCCCCCACCGTGATGATCATGTGCCCCTGCGTTGGTGGGCTGTCGCACAATGAGGCGGAAGAGATTTCCCCGGATTGGGCGGCGGCGGGGACGGATGTGCTGTTCCACGCGGTGTGCGATGTGGCGGGGGTGGTGGGGTGATGGCCTTTCCCAAACCCCCCGCCGCCCCGGACCTGATCCGGGGCCTTCGGCCAAAAGGAGCCGACCGTGGGCTATTTCGTCTACATCATGGGATCGCGTCCGGGCGGGGCACTTTACACCGGATCGACCAACAACCTGCGCCGTCGCGTGGAGGAGCATCGCTCCAAACTGCTGCCCAGCCATACGGCGAAGTACAATATCAGCCATCTTTATTGGTTCGAAGAATGGCCAAGCTACAGCGAGGCCTTGCAACGCGAATTGCGGATCAAGGGCTGGAAGCGGGCTTGGAAAGAAAAGTTGATCTTGGACGCAAACCCGGAATGGCGCGACGTCTCTGTGGATATTCCGTTCTGAGCAATGACACGAGGCCCTGGATCAAGTCCGGGGCGGCGCGGGAGAGGTTGAAAGGTTGTAAACCATGACCACAGTCATCAAAAACGGCACCATCGTCACTGCCGATCTGACCTACAAGGCCGATGTCCTGATCGACCAAGGCAAGATCATCGAGATCGGCCAAGGCCTCAAAGGCGACAAGACGCTGGACGCCACCGCCTGCTATGTCATGCCCGGCGGCATCGATCCGCATACGCATCTCGAGATGCCCTTCATGGGCACCTATTCGGCGGATGATTTCGAATCCGGCACCCGGGCGGCTTTGGCGGGCGGCACCACGATGGTGGTGGATTTCGTGCTGCCGGGGCAGGGGCAGGGGCTGATGGATGCGGCCCAGATGTGGCACAACAAATCCACCCGCGCCAATTGCGACTATTCCTACCATATGGCGATCACATGGTGGGGCCAGAAGGTGTGGGAGGATATGGAACTGTCCGTCAAGGCGGGCATGACCAGCTTCAAGCATTTCATGGCCTACAAGGGCGCGTTGATGGTCAACGATGATGAGATGTATCAATCTTTCAGCCGCGTTGGTGATCTGGGCGGGCTCGCCATGGTCCATGCCGAAAACGGCGATGTGGTGGCGGAACTGACCGCGAAACTGCTGGCCGAGGGCAATACCGGGCCAGAGGCCCACGCCTATTCGCGCCCGCCGCAGGTGGAGGGCGAGGCCACCAACCGCGCCATCATGATCGCGGACATGGCCGGGGTGCCTTTGTATGTCGTGCATACTTCGTGTGAGGACGCGCACGAAGCCATCCGCCGCGCCCGGATGCAGGGCAAACGGGTCTGGGGCGAGCCTTTGATTCAGCACCTGACACTGGACGAATCCGAATACCAAAACCCCGATTGGGACCACGCCGCCCGCCGGGTGATGTCGCCGCCCTTCCGCAATAAACTGCACCAAGACAGCCTTTGGGCTGGCCTGCAGTCGGGGTCTTTGTCGGTGGTGGCAACCGACCATTGCGCCTTTACCACCGCGCAGAAACGCTTTGGCCTGAAGAGCTTCGCGCAAATACCGAACGGTACGGGCGGTTTGGAAGATCGGATGCCGATGCTCTGGACCCACGGCGTCAACACGGGGCGGCTGACGCCGAATGAATTTGTGGCGGTGACCAGCGCCAATATCGCGAAAATCCTGAACTGCTATCCGCAAAAGGGCGCGGTTCTGGTGGGGTCGGATGCCGATCTGGTGGTCTGGGATCCCGAGAAAACCAAGACCATCGCAGCCAGCACACAGCAATCCTCGATTGATTACAATGTGTTCGAAGGCAAGACGGTGAAGGGCCTGCCGCGCTATACCCTGTCTCGTGGCGTGGTTTCGGTGGATGATGGCGCGATCACAACCCGCGAAGGCCACGGCAAATTCGTGGCGCGGGAAGCACGGCCTGCGGTCAACCGCGCGCTGTCGGCGTGGAAAGATGTCACATCGCCGCGACCAGTGCTGCGGTCGGGCATCCCGGCGACGGGTGTATGATGACCATCAAGGCCAAGCCGGGTGCCCTGCGCCGACTGTCTGGCGCAGGGACTGATGCAACAACCGGGGCTCAGGCCTCTTCGGTTTCGTCGGCGTCGGCTTCCTCATCGTCCATGTCGTCTTCATCGTCGTCCATCGGCTCGGCATCGTCCTCAGCCGTGATCGCGGCGGCTGCATCTTCTGCGCCATGGCCCATCACGTTGGCGGCGAAGTCCTGTACGGCCTCTGCGGCGTCAGTCATCATCTCGCCAACCTTGTCCATCAGTGAGGAAGCGGTGGTTTCAACTTCGTTTGTGGTGTCGCTCGGCATGGCAGTGCTCCGTGTTGGGGGGTGGTCCAGAGTGGACAGACCCAAGGTACACACAGGTTGGCGACGCCCAAATGACCGGCATGTGACAGAACGATTTATCAAGGACAAAGTTGCATGAAGGATAGCCAGACCAGCGCATCTGCGGTGATAGAGGCCAAGGACCTCAATTTGGTGTTCCAGACCAATGACGGCCCGGTCCAAGCTTTGCGCGACGTCAATCTGACCATCAACAAGGGTGAGTTTGTCTCGTTTATCGGGCCTTCGGGCTGTGGCAAAACCACTTTCCTGCGCGCCATCGCGGCACTGGAGCATCCGACGGGCGGCACCCTGACCGTCAACGGCATGACCCCGGACCGCGCCCGCCAAGCCCGCGCCTATGGCTATGTGTTTCAGGCGGCGGGGCTTTATCCGTGGCGCACGATTGCGGGGAACATCGCGTTGCCGTTGGAGATCATGGGTTTTTCCAAGCAGGAACAGAAGGATAGGGTGGACCGGGTGCTGGAGTTGGTGGAGCTTGCGGGCTTTGGCAAGAAGTTCCCTTGGCAGTTGTCGGGGGGCATGCAGCAGCGGGCCTCGATTGCCCGCGCTTTGGCCTTTGACGCCGATATTCTTCTGATGGACGAACCCTTTGGCGCGCTGGATGAAATCGTGCGGGACCGGTTGAATGAAGAGCTGTTGAAGCTTTGGGCGCGCACCGGCAAGACCATCGGCTTTGTCACCCATTCCATCCCCGAGGCGGTGTATCTTTCGACCAAGATCGTGGTGATGAGCCCGCGCCCCGGTCGGATCACCGACATCATCGACAGCCCCTTGCCACGCGAACGTCCCTTGAACATCCGCGACAGCAGCACATTCATCGAAATCGCGCACCGCGTGCGCGAAGGTTTGCGGGCGGGGCATGCGGATGAGTAGCGCCCGGATCATCGGAGGCCAGCCATGAACCTTGTCACTCTGGCTTGGCTGGCCATCTCCACCGCCGTCTTTGTGGCGGCCAACGGTGTGCTGAAAACCTATGCGCAACAGGGCGGTGTCTGGGTGCTTGTCGGGGCGCTGACTTTGTTCTGTCTGGGCAACACGCTGATGGTGCAGGTGATGCGCGGTAATGGGCTGGGCGTGGCGATTGCCCTGTCTGTGGTGTTCCAGCTGGTGGCGATTTCGGCGATGGCGATGGTGGTGTTTGGCGAACGCCCGAGCTTGCTGCAACTGGCCGGGATGGGTTTGGGAATTGTCGCAGTCATGATGATCGCTTGGCCGGGGGCGAAAGTATGAACCGTCTCTTGCCCATCGCCACAGTGCTGCTGGTGATTGTGGCGTTGTGGTATGCGGTGGCCGTGCGGCTGAACGCGCCTTGGGTCTATGATCAGGCGGCGCGGGCGGGGCAAACGGCGCCGGGGTTGGGCGCGCTGGTCGGCCTGACGATGAATCAAGAGCGCCCGGTGCTGCCGACCCCGCATCAGGTGGTGCGCGAGTTGGTGGCATCGACTTTCGGCATGGCGGTGACGTCCAAACGGTCGCTGGTCTACCACGCTTGGGTGACGATTTCCGGCACGCTGCTGGGGTTTGGCGTTGGCACCGCGCTGGGCATCGGTCTGGCGGCGGGCATTGTTTACAACCGGGCCATGGAAATGAGCGTCTTGCCTTGGGCCATCGCCAGCCAGATGGTGCCCATCATCGCGCTGGCCCCAATGCTGGGGGTGATCATGAACGCCATCGGCGCGACGCCCTTGATGACGAAGGCGGTGATTTCGGCGTATCTTTCGTTTTTCCCGGTGGTTGTGGGCATGGTGAAAGGGTTTCGCAGCCCGGATGCGGCACAACTGGATTTGCTGCAAACCTATGCGGCTCCGGGGCGGGCCGTGTTTTGGAAGCTGCGGTTGCCGTCGTCGATGCCGTATTTCTTCGCATCGGTGAAGGTCGGCATTGCCGCCAGCCTTGTCGGCGCGATTGTGGCTGAACTGAACCAGCAGGCGGGCTTGGGTGCGCGGTTGTTGCAGGGGTCCTACTACGGCCAGACCACGCAGATCTGGGCCGCGCTGTTCCTCTCGGCCATTCTGGCGGCGGTCCTTGTGATGATCGCGGGGCTGATCGAGGCGCGGGTGCTGCGGCGGATGGGGATGGCGCGGTGATGGAAGTGCTGATGGACATGCGGCTGTGGGTGTTGCTGGCGTTCTGGGCCGGGGCTTGGCTGCTCAATTCCGAACTGTCGAAAGGCCGGGCGGATTGGGTGCGTTATGTGGTGCCTTTGCTGTTTGGCGTGACGGTGCTGCTGCTGTGGGAGGCCGGGGTGCGGGCCTTCGGTGTCAACAGGGTCATCTTGCCGCCGCCATCGGCGGTGTTCGATCGTCTGACCGGCTCTGTGCCGATTTTGGCGGCCGATCTGTGGCAGACCTTCGTCAGGGGCGCGCTTTCGGGCTATGCGATGGGCTGTGCGGCGGCGGTTCTGACAGCGGTGGCGATTGATCGCAGCGGTTTTTTGCAGCGCGGCCTGTTGCCGGTGGCGAATTTTGTGGCCGCCCTGCCGATTGTCGGCATCGCCCCGATCATGGTGATGTGGTTCGGTTTTGACTGGCAGTCAAAGGCCGCCGTGGTGGTGGTGATGGTGTTCTTCCCGGTGCTGGTGAACACGGTTGCCGGGTTGGCTGCGACCGAGGTGATGCAGCGCGATCTGATGGCGACCTACAGCGCCAGCTATTGGCAGACCCTGTTCAAACTGCGTCTGCCCGCGGCAATGCCATTCATCTTCAACGGGCTTAAAATTGCGACAACACTGGCGCTGATCGGCGCGATTGTCGCGGAATTTTTTGGCAGTCCCATCGTGGGCATGGGTTTTCGCATCGTGGCCGAGGTTGGGCGCTCGAATCCCGATATGGTTTGGGCCGAGATTGCGGTGGCGGCTTTGGCGGGATCGGCGTTTTATGGGCTGGTCGCGTTGATTGAGAAGCGGGTGACGTTCTGGCATCCGTCCCAGCGAAACTGAGACTTGTGGAATTAACAAGGCCCTGAACGGGTCACAACTTGGAGGTTGAGAATGAAAAAGCTACTGACTTCGGCGCTACTGATGGGATTCGCAGGCAGTGCGCAGGCGGCAGACGACGTGACGCTGCAACTGAAATGGGTCACGCAGGCGCAGTTCGCGGGCTACTATGTGGCTGCAGCGAAAGGTTTTTATGAGGAAGAGGGTCTGAATGTGACCATTCTTCCGGGCGGGCCTGATGTGGCCCCAACCCAAGTCATCGCCGGTGGTGGTGCCGATGTGGTCATCGACTGGATGCCCTCGGCCTTGGCCGCGCGCGAAAAGGGACTGGCTTTGGTGAACATCGCGCAGCCGTTCAAATCCTCGGGCATGATGCTGACCTGTCTGACCGAATCCGGTGTGGCGACTTCGGCTGACTTTGCTGACAAGACCCTGGGAGTCTGGTTTGGCGGCAACGAATATCCGTTCCTGAACTGGATGAACAAGCTTGGCTTGAAAACCGACGGCTCTGCCGGTGGTGTCACGGTTCTGAAGCAGGGTTTCAACGTCGATCCTTTGCTGCAAAAGCAGGCGGCCTGCGTGTCGACCATGACCTACAACGAATACTGGCAGGTGATTGATGCCGGCATCGCGCCCGAGGCCTTGACCGTGTTCAAATATGAAGACGAGGGCGTGGCGACGCTGGAAGACGGGCTGTATGTCATGGAAGAAAAACTGGCCGATCCTGCGTTTGAAGACAAGATGGTGCGCTTCGTGCGTGCCTCGATGAAGGGCTGGAAATATGCCGAGACGAACTCGGACGAGGCTGCCATGATCGTGCTGGAAAACGACGCGACCGGGGCACAGACCGAGGCGCATCAAAAGCGGATGATGGCCGAGATTGCAAAGCTGACGGCAGGATCGAACGGCGCTTTGGTGGAAGAAGACTACAAGCGTACCGTGGCTGCACTGATGTCAGGCGGGTCTGACCCGGTGATCACCGCCGAACCGGTAGGGGCGTGGACGCACCAGATCACCGACAAAGCGCTGCAGTAAGCGTTCGGTTTCAATGCTTGGACGGGCGTGGCCATTGGCTGCGCCCGTTTTTTTTGGTGCGGCACCGGGTCCGATGCCCCTCCAGACGCATCTGAAAAGGCTGAATCTGCCGCGCACTGAAGATATTTGGCTGCTTGGGATTGACCTTGTGATGCGTCTGTAAAGTTGTAAAGTTATTTACAGATGGAGTGCTTTCATGCCGATTTCAGCCCTGACCGGAACGAGACTGCGCGAACGCCGGGTTGCATTGGGGTTGCGGCAGGCCGATCTGGCTGGGGTGGCGGGAATTTCCGCCAGCTATCTGAACCTGATCGAACACAACCGCCGCCCTGTGGCAGAGGCGCTGTTGGAGCGGTTGGCGCTGGCCTTGGGACAACCGGTGCAGGCGTTCCGGGAGGGGATTGGCAGCATCGTGCTGGATGACCTGCGGGCGGCGGCGGCTGCGGCGCAGGGGGCGGAACTGGACCGGACCGAGGATTTTGCAGGCCGCTATCCCGGTTGGGCCGGCGTGGTGACGGCGCTCTATCAGCGCACGGCTGGACTGGAGCGCGCGGTCGAGGCGCTGAACGACCGCATGACCCATGATCCGCATTTGTCGGCGTCCCTGCATGAGGTGCTGTCGGCGGTGTCCTCGGTGCGATCCACGGCGGCCATTCTGGTCGATACGGAGGATTTGGATCCCGAATGGCGTGCGCGCTTTCACCGCAATCTGCATCAAGACAGCGAACGTCTTGCGGTTGGGGCCAAGGCCTTGGTCGGCTATCTGGATACCGCCGGACAGGTCGATGTTCAGGGCATCGCGTCGCCGCAAGAAGAGGTGGAGGCGTGGCTGGCGGCCGGGGGTTGGCAGGGGGGCGGCGATGTGACTTTGCTGGCCTCGGGGGCTGCGCGCGAGATGGCGCGGGCGTGGGCGGTTCAGGCAGCGCGGGATGTGGCAGTCTTGCCCGAAGCGGATTTTGCGGCTGCTTTGGCTGAACTGGGGCCAGACCCTGCGCAATTGGCGGCGCGGTTCGGGGTCAGCACGCTGGCCGCCTTTCGCCGCATTGCCCTGCATCCGGGCAGCAACGCGGGGCTGGTGATCTGTGACGCCTCTGGCACCCTTACCTTTCGCAAGCCGATGCCGGGCTTTGCGCTGCCACGGTTTGGTGCCGCGTGTCCGCTGTGGCCGCTGTTCATGGCCTTGGCACGGCCGTCCAGCCCAATCGAATGTGTCATTGAAACCGCAGGACCACAGGCGCAGCGGTTTCTGGTGCGGGCGTTTTGCCATCCCAGCTTTCCGGGTGGTTTTCGCGGTCCGGAACTGCGCGAGGCGGCAATGCTGATCCTGCCCGCGCCTGTGCACAGCGCGGATGTGCTGGCGGTTGGCTCCACTTGCCGCATTTGCCAACGCCAAACCTGCCCGGCCCGGCGCGAACCGTCGATCCTGACGGCGTGAGAAATCGCAAGCTTGCCTCTATCGGCTTTTGACAGGACGCGGCTTTGCCCCGATAGTCGGGCGCAGGGGATGGGGAACACATGACACGCAGGGTGCTGCTTATCGAGGATGAGGCCAACATCGCCGAGGCGATCCGCTTCATCCTGTCGCGCGATGGTTGCGAAGTTCAGGTGCAACCCGATGGCAATGCGGCTTTGGCGGCAGTGGCGACCTTTGGGCCTGATCTGGTGGTGCTGGACCTGATGCTGCCGGGAATGAGCGGGCTGGAGATCTTGGCCGCCCTGCGCGCCAACCCGACAACGCAGTCGCTGCCGGTGCTGATGTTGACGGCCAAGGGGCAGGGCCGCGACCGTGACGCGGCAGAGCGTGCCGGTGTGTCGGCCTTCATGACCAAGCCTTTTGCCAATGCCGAGATACGCGCCGCTGTGCGCGATCTGCTGGGGGTCTGAATGCGCCGTCTGCGCGCGCCTTTGTTTCTGGCCCGTGCGGTCTACCGCAAAC
>JBIHZO010000133.1:0-8401 GCA_044231405.1 Cypionkella sp.
TCACCCTTTTCCGAGCGGCGCAAATCATGGCCGCGCTTGGCCGGAACGTCTGCCCCCTTGCGCAGTGTCTTCACTTTTTCAAAGGGATCGACTTGTTTTTTCAGCAGGATCGGCAACACGCCAATGATCAGAACCAGACCCAAACCGCCCAGGATCAGAAACGGCCCAAGCGCGCCAAGTGATTGTGTCAGGGACCCCAAAAAGCTGATCAGAAATTCCATAGAGCCCTCATACCTTAATATTGACCATGATTTTCATGAAAATCACGTTGACGATCAGGAAGACGGCGACCACCAGACAGGCTGGAATGAACTCCGGTGCATTCTGAACATCTTCGTAATAGTCTGGCTGCAACACGTTGATCATGATCAACGCGCCGATCGGGAAGGCCGACAGAAACATGCCTGACCATTTCGCCTCTGCCGTGATGGCTTTGACGCGGCGGAACAGTTTGAAGCGCGAGCGGATCACCTTGGCCAATCCATCCAGAATTTCCGCCAAGTTACCGCCAGATGTTTGCTGAATCGTGACTGCCACCGCCAGAAAGCGCAAATCCTGGCTGTCCATGCGCTCGGCAAAGGCCTTAAGGCTTTCGGCAACGTTGCGCCCATAGGCTGCCTCATCGCCGATGATGCCAAATTCGGTGCCCAATGGATCGGGAATTTCCTTGGCGACAATGCCGATAGCGGAAGAAAACGGATGGCCCACCCGCAGGGACCGCACCATCAGTTCCACGGCATCGGGCAGTTGCTCATCCATCAGGGTCATGCGTTTCTTGGCCTTGTTGCCGACCCAGACAAACACGCCGCCAACCCCCATGCCGATCGCCACCACGATGCGGACCGGCAAAGCGGCGCTGGTGCCGATGGTCAGGCCAAGGAAGGCCACCACTGTGACCAACCCCATGATTCCCATCAGTTGTGGCGGAGAGAAGGCGATATTGGCCTTCTGCGCCTTGGTCGCCAGCATCGAATACAGCGGAATGCCCCGCGAATTCATGTGCTGCGTCATTTCCTTGCGCAGTTGTTCCAGAACCTGTTCGCGGTTCTGGTTCTTTTCCAGCAAAGCCAGACGGCGGCTCATCCGGTTGTTCAGGCTGATGGATTTGCCGAATACCGTCAGATAGATGCCTTCGACCAGCACCAGAACGGCGACGAAAATTAGGATGTAAATCAGGGGGGCTGCGGAAATTTGCATGATACGCCTCAGCCGATGGGTTCATAGATGGAGGCGGGCAGGTCATAACCCCATTGGCGGAACCGGTCGGAATAATGTGACCGCACGCCGGTGGCGTTGAAGCGACCGATGATCTTGCCACTGGGTTCTACGCCAAGGCGTTCATAGCGGAACACCTCTTGCATTGAAATCACGTCGCCTTCCATGCCGGTGATTTCGGTCACTGATACCATCCGACGTGAACCGTCTTGCAGACGCGAGGCCTGCACGATCAGGTTCACAGCGCTTGCGATCTGGCTGCGGACGGCCTTCAGCGGCATCTCGATCCCGGCCATGGCGACCATGTTTTCAAGACGCGAAATGCCGTCACGGGCAGAGTTGGCGTGGATGGTGGTCATCGACCCGTCGTGACCGGTGTTCATCGCCTGCAGCATGTCGATGACCTCTTCGCCGCGGGTCTCGCCGACGATAATCCGGTCAGGACGCATCCGCAGGGCGTTGCGCAAACAGTCGCGCTGGGTGACGGCGCCTTTGCCTTCGACGTTGGCGGGGCGGCTTTCCATGCGACCGACATGGACCTGTTGCAGCTGCAATTCGGCGGTGTCTTCGATGGTCAACACGCGTTCAGTGTTGTCGATGAAAGATGACAGCGCGTTCAGGGTGGTGGTCTTGCCCGAACCCGTACCGCCCGACACGATGATGTTCAGGCGGCAAGACACGGCGGCCTGCAGATACAGCGCGATTTCTTCGGTGAAGGCCCCAAAGCGCACCAGATCGGGCACACCCAACTTTTCCTTCTTGAATTTTCGAATGGAAACCAACGAGCCATCAACTGCCACCGGCGGCACCATGGCGTTGAAACGGCTGCCATCCAGCAAACGGGCGTCGACATAGGGGTTGGACTCATCTACGCGGCGACCCACGGCGGAGACGATCTTGTCGATGATCCGCAGCAGGTGGCGTTCATCTTTGAACGTGATATCCGTCAGTTGCAGCTTGCCGTTGCGTTCAACGAACACCCGGTTCGGGCCGTTGACCAGAATATCGTTGACGGTTTCATCCTTGAGCAGCGGCTCCAGCGGGCCAAGGCCCATCACCTCATCATACAACTCTTGATTGAGCGTGGTGCGATCTTCCTTGTTCAAGGACACCGACATCTCATCCAGGGCCTCGGAGACAATGGCCGAAATCTCCAGCTTGAGGCTGGCCTCGGACGCCTGTTCAAGGGCGGCGAGGTTCAGGTTATCCAGCAGGCGTTTGTGCAGTTCCTGCTTCAATTCGCCCAAGCGGTCTTTGCGCTTTTTCTCTTTGTCGGCTGCGGCCAGTTCGGCCGGCGCGCGCGGGGCAGCCGCCACGGGCATTGGGCGACCGGGAATGCCGGGCTTTGCGGCCAGGGCCGGGCGCGCCGAAGGGGCGGCAGAGGTGACAGCGGCCATTGGGCCGGGCTTGGCAGCACCTGCGGCGTCAGGTTTCTTGAAACGTGAAAACATCGTATCCCCCAGTTACCCTACAGCTCAGCTTTTGCCGGTTTCGGCAGCCTTGTTCAGATCGAACAGCGACTTCGCAAGTTTCTGAATTTCACGGCGCAGCGGATTTTTGGCGGCGTTTTCAGACAAAGGCAGCCCATGGTCATTGGCCTGCGTGATCTGCGCGCCGCCGTCGGGCAGTTGCAGTTCGATCGCAATATCAAGGCTTTCCGCCATCCGCTTGACCCTGCTTTTGGCCGACAGATCGGTAAATTTGGGCGCTCGGTTCAACACGAACCGCAGCTTTTCATGCGGCAGGCCTTCGGCCTTGAGCGCCCGCACAAGACGCAGCACGTTTTGCGCCGAGCGCAGATCCAACTCCATCAGCGCAAAGTAGACATGGGCGCGCGACAGCACGGTTTCCGTCCAGGCCACGATGGTTTTTGGCATGTCAATCACGACGAAATCGAAATTCGCCCGCGCCATGTCGATCAGCCGGGCGATATCTTCGGGCGAGGCGATGTCCAGCGGCAGCATGTCGGACGGCGCAGTCAGGACGTGAAGCTTTTCGTTGAAGGTCAGCATGGCGTGCAGCAGCGTTTCGCTATCGGCGTTCGCCGTGTCGGACAGCAGATCAAATACCGCTTCTTTGCGCGGCAGGTCGAGATAGGTGGCGACAGAGCCATATTGGAAATCAAGGTCAATCAGGCAAACGCGCGGGCCGTCGGTTTTGCTGATCGTGGCCAGTTCCCAGGCCAGATTGGTCGCAAAGGTCGATGCGCCAACGCCACCGGCCAGCCCGTGCACGGGCAGAACCACGGCATCGCGGTCACCCTTGGCCTTGAAGGTCGGATGCGCCTCCAGGTCGACAGGCCCCGAAACTGCGGTTCGCGTTGGGGCGGCGGATTCGACTGCGGCCTCGGGCTTGGCGGTTGCGGGCGGGGGCACTGGGGCCGGGGTGCGGATGCGGGCAATCGCCTCATGCAGCGCGCCGTCGGGCAGCGGGTAGGGCACGAAGTCTTCGGCGCCAAGCCGCAGCAGTTGGTGCAGGGCAATCGGGCTGACCTGATCGGCAATCAAGATCACTTTGATCGACTTGGCTTTGGCCGCCCGGATGATCTCGGTGATCCGGGTCAGATCAGCCTCATCCTCGCCATCCACGGCAATGGCCACGAATTGCAGCGTCGCGGCTTCGGGTTGTCCAAGGAAGATCAGGGCATCGTCAAATCCCAGATCGCCCCAGTTTTCGCCCAGCTCCATTTCCATATCGTCGATCAGCAGATCGAAGTTTTGAACATCCCGCGAAATCGTGCACGCCAGAATCGGTGCCGGATCCGGTTGAAGGGTTGCCACGCTCGTCATCGTCATATCGTCCTTCCAAAGACAGCCCAACCGCTGGAATGCCCGCAGCGGGCAAGCTAGCGGGGGAGCTGTGCTGCGCAAAAGCGCCAGCGACTGTTCCCATTGGGTGCAAGGTGCTGTCAGATGTTGGCGACAATGGGGCTAAAAGATCGTTAATGTTTGATTTTTAGCGATTCAGGCGACAATCGACAAAAGGCGGTGCATTTGTTCAATTGCAAAAGGCCCGCATCGGGGCGGGCCTTGCTTGGGTTATTCGCCGCCTGGGTTGACTTGGGTTGCGACTGCCGAGTTGCCCGGATGCGGTCGTTCGGCCAGACTGTCGCGTGCGGGTGGGTTCACATAAGTGCGCCAGACGATCGCAGCGTATTTGCCGTTCAGAACCATCGGGTTGTTGCCCACAAAGCCCGACACTTCGGTCACAGTCCGGCGGTTGCGCTGTTCCGCCAAGGTGGTTTGCACGACGGGCCGGGTCTTGCCGAACGAGGCCACAGCCTCCAGCCGGGCCGATCCGATGCCCTGGGCCACAAGATAGCCCACGGCAGCTTTGGCACGACGCAGGCCCAGCGCTTGGTTGTAGCTGTCAGACCCGACCAGATCGGTGTGGCCATAGACGCGGAAGCGCACCTCGGGGAATTGGCGGATCCAGTGCGCCTGCTGACGCAGGGTCGCGCGGGCAGATTCGGTCAGCTGTGCGCTGTTGAAGGCAAAGGTGATGGTGGGCGACACTTCGGCAGCAAAGCGGTTGGCAAGCGCCACCGTCGCCTCCATCTGCCCGGTCATCAGCATCGCATTGTTCATGGTGGGGTTGCCGAACGCGCCTTCATCCACTTCGGACCCCGCGGGGGCGTTGAACTTGGACATATTGCAGGCAGACAGCGCCAACAGCGCCACTGTCATCAGATGCAGGGACCGCAATTTCATCAGCCTACTCCATCACATAGCCGTAAGAGCCGCTGAAGTCCTGCCGGGCCACTTCGCCCGCAGCACCCTTTTGGCTGCCAGCCACCTTGCCGAACAGGAACAGCTCTTTTTCGGTCGGGATGCGCACCCGGTCGGTGGGCAGGGCCAACGCCTCGCCCCGCGTCGGGGTGACCAGATGCGGGGTGACGATGATCACCAGTTCCGACTGCGCGCGCTGATACTCGGACGAGCGGAACAGCGCGCCGATGATCGGGATGTCACCCAACCATGGCACCTGACCGTTCAGATCGCGGAAGTCATCCTGCAACAGCCCTGCGATCGCAAAGCTTTCGCCGTCGCGCATTTCCACGGTGGTCGAAGTTTCACGGCGCTTGAAGGCGTTGACCGAAAAGCCACCCGCCTGCAATGTGGTGGTGGTGTCAATCGAGGACACGGCGGCGTTGATCGTCAGGTTGATGATGTCGCCGTCAACGACGACCGGGGTGAAGTTCAACTCGACCCCGAAGGGTTTGTACTCAACCGTGATGCCGCCACTGCCATCGCTGACCGGGATGGGATATTCACCACCGGCCAGAAACTTGGCCTCTTGCCCGGAGAGTGCGGTCAGGTTCGGTTCGGCCAAGGTGCGCACGACGCCCTTGGATTCAAGCGCCTCCAGCAGGACGGCGAATTCAAGCGATCCGGCGGAGAAGCCAAGTGCCATCCGACCTTCTGCGGGCGTGGCGCTGTTGACGGATCCGTCAGTGAAAATATTCTTCACCGCAGAGGTGGTTGCAAGACTGCCCGTGCCGCCGATGATGCCTGAACTTGTGCCGCCGGAAATTCCCAAAGAGGCCGACAGGTTCTTGGACACCGACCGTTGCATCTCGGCAAAGCGCACTTTCAACATGACCTGCTGGGTACCGCCCACGCTCATAAGATTGGAAACACGTTCAGGAGCATAGCGTTGCGCCAGATCCAGTGCGCGGTCCAGCTTGGCGGTGGACGACACGGTGCCGGACAGCACGATGCCGTCGTTGGCAGTGCGCACTTCGATGGTTTCGCCGGGCAGGATTTGCTGCAGGCGCTCTTTGAATTCGGCAATGTCCGGGGTGACATGGACGTCCACGTTCGAGATCAGCTTTCCTTCCGCGGAAAGCAGCGTCATCGTCGTGCGGCCGGGGGTCTTGCCCAGAACGTAGATGGTTTTGTCTGACAGGGTCGAGATATCGGCAATCCCGGGGTTGGCGATGGAAAGCTCGGCGAAGGGGACGTCGCTTTCAACCACAACTGCACGGTTCATCGGCACGTTCAGCGGTGCGGAAACCGACCCCTCCAACACGCGCAGCGTTTGGGCGGAAATCGGACTGATCGCAGTTGTTGCCAACGCGATACCCAATACTCCGGCCGACAGTAAATTACGCAAACACATGTGATCTGCCCTTTCGACCACGCCTCTGGTTGGATCTTAAGACGCCCATTCCAATTCGGAACATGCCCTAGAAGCGGTTTTTTTGCAAGAATCAAAAGCTTGGAGGCCTTTCCTTATGTGGATAACTTGCAACAGCCCTCAAGCCTTGGCGGAAATGGAAAGGCGCGGCCACCAGATAAGGTAGCCACGCCCGGCCCACGTTTGATCAATTGGTGCAGGGGATCGGAATTTCGACCACATCGGCACCCTTGCGTGTACGGATCGAACAGGTTTTCGGCGCGTCCTGAACGGCCACCGGCTGCTGTGTTTCGATGCCCAGCAAGGCGTTGCTGTCGATCTCGATCGCGCCACTAGCGATCTGATCTCCGGTGCCGACCAGCGCCATCACCAGCCGCCCGGTGGCCTGCGCCTGAGCCAGGCGCGCAACCTGTTCCGGCGTGGCGGCGACGGTCATGCTGCGCACTTGTATCTGGCCATCCGAGACACCGCCCTTGCGGCCACGGTCAACGGCAATGATCTTCATGGTGTTTTCGATCAGGCGGGTCATTTCACCCTGTGTGCCCGCAACGCTGCCTGTCCAGTAGATATCGACCCGGTCGCCAGGTTGCAGGAAATCAGCGGCTTCGACCTTGATCGCGAAGGCGCGCATGCCCTGTTCAATCTCGCCGTTCAAGCCCGCCTGTTCGCCCGGTTCCGTGATCTTGACCGCGAGGATGGGTTCGAACTTTTCCATTTGCCGGATGACATAGCGCGGGTCCGGCTTGTCTGCGGGGAACAATACCGCCGGATCGAAGAACACACCGTCCGGCAAAGCGTTTTGCGGCCAGAAGATCATCTGGACGTCATCTTTGGTGATGGTTTCGCCGTAGTTTTTCGGCTTGTTCACCACAAAGACCTCGACCAGGCCGCCGGTCCTCTCGCGGATCATTTTTTCCTGCTGCGCAGCCATTTCCTGCTGCGAGATGTATCCCTTGGCCATGTAGACAGCCGTTCCCGCCAAAGCGAGCCCGACCAACAAGACCAGTCCAAAAATCGCTCTCATACTTCACCCCATTTCCGAACCCGGACAAGCACCCACAACCAGATCGCAACCATTGATGTCAGGATGGCGGAGCTGTCGTTGTCGTACCCACCTGAACCGAACCGATGTAATCCGTCAGAAGCGCGGCAATGCTTGTTGTGCCGGTTGCGATCGGCGCGACCACAAGCAAGCCCAAGCCAACAATTGCAGCGGTTAGAACGACCCAATCAACTGTGACCGCCCCGTCCTCTTGAACGAAAAATCCGATCAGCAAACCCTTCATCATCGTTCCCCTCCAAAATCGGCACCACCTGCAAAGATCATCTTTGCTTTGACGCCCAATCATTCGCATCTGTTTGTGGCTGAAATCAGGCTCAATTGCGGGTCATAATAAGGTGTTATCGCGGCAATCTGCGGAAATGGAAAAGGCCGCATCCCGTCCCGGATGCGGCCCTCACTTGTGTCAGGTGAAATCTGAGATCAGATTACGGGGTGGTCGTGGTGGTCGCTGCAGTGCCGTAGCCCAGGCTGCGGCCGCCGAGATCGCCCGAAATCGTGGTGCCAAGCGTGGTCACGCCCGAGCCAACGCTGGTCATGACGGCCAGGCCCAGGCCCACGATGGCTGCGGTCAGAACGACCCAGTCAACGGTCACGGCGCCAGATTCGTCGGATTTGAAGTTCTTCAGGATGTTCAGCAATTTCATAGTTCAGTCCCTTTCTTGGGCGTTGCTCAGTTTCGCCGATCTGGGTCTTGTCTTGCCGGCCTCTGTTCCGGTTTGATCGCCGCGTCGACTTGGGGACATATGGCCGTCTGATCGTGGCCTGAATGGGGCGAGGGAAAGGAGTTTTTGCGCAAATTGAATTATCCGGGAAACAGACACTTAAGGTTTGCGAAACAATCGTCGGGACAATTCGC
The DNA here is from genome assembly GCA_044231405.1 of Cypionkella sp. GTDB lineage: Bacteria > Pseudomonadota > Alphaproteobacteria > Rhodobacterales > Rhodobacteraceae > Cypionkella. Next base: position 8,274 of record JBIHZO010000133.1, read on the forward strand.
CTGTGTCGGACAAATGGTTGCGTCTTTCCAAATGGAAAAGGCCGCATCCCGTCCCGGATGCGGCCCTCACCTGTGTCAGGTGAAATCTGAGATCAGATTACGGGGTGGTCGTGGTGGTCGCTGCAGTG
>JBIHZO010000134.1:0-8377 GCA_044231405.1 Cypionkella sp.
TCAGCCGTTCCTTGTGCGTCACACCGAAATGCTGTTCTTCGTCGATCACCAGCAGACCAAGGTTCTTGAACCGCACGCCCTTTGCCAACAGTGCATGGGTGCCAATGACGATGTCCACCGATCCATCGGTCATGGCGGCACGGGTGGCGTTGGCGTCCTTGGTGCTCACAAAGCGCGACAAGGGCTTGATGCTGACTGGAAATCCGCGAAAGCGTTCGACAAAGCTGCGGTAATGCTGACGCGCCAGCAGGGTTGTCGGACAGACCACCGCCACCTGCATCCCCGACAGCGCCGCCACAAAAGCCGCGCGCATGGCGACTTCGGTCTTGCCAAAGCCGACGTCGCCCACGATCAGGCGGTCCATCGGGCTGCCCTTTTCCAGATCGGCCACCACATCGGCAATTGCTGACAGCTGGTCTTCGGTTTCGGTGTAGGGGAACCGCGCGGCGAAAGCCTCCCAGATCGAATGCGGGGCCTCCAGGATCGGCGCGTGACGCAAGGCGCGTTCGGCGGCGATGCGCATCAGCTTGTCGGCAATCTCGCGGATACGCTGTTTGAGTTTGGCCTTCTTGGCCTGCCAAGCGCCGCCGCCCAGACGATCCAGCAAGCCGTCTTCATGGCCATAGCGCGAGAGCAGTTCAATGTTTTCAACAGGCAGATAAAGCTTCGCGTTATCAGCGTATTCCAAGGCGACGCAGGCATGCGGTGCCCCCAAAGCCGTGATGGTTTCCAGCCCCAGATAGCGACCAACGCCGTGTTCGACATGCACGACCAGATCGCCGACCGACAGCGTGTCCACCTCGCGCAGAAAGTTGTCGGCCTTGCGCTTGCGTCGCGGTTTGCTGACCAAACGGTCGCCTAAGACATCCTGTTCCGAAATCACCGCCAGCCCCGGCGCGGTGAACCCTGCCTCCAGCGCCCAGACCATAAGGTATAGCCCGCCACGTCCTTCAAGTACGTCGCGGAAATCCTTGATTTCCTTGGCAGAATGCAGACCTTGATCGTCGAGCAGACCCTTCAGCCGTTCGCGCGCACCATCCGACCATGAGGCGATGACCACATGGCCATCTTGAGACAATGCTTTAATATGAGCAGACAAGGCACTGAATAGGCTGATATTTTCTTGCTGGCGTTCGGGGGCAAAGCTGCGACCGATGCGCCCCTGTGCATCCAAAATCCCCGGTCCCGGCGATTGCGGCAAGGGCGACAGTTGCACCACGCGGTGATCGGCAGTTGCCGCCTCCCAGGCCGCATCGTTCAGATATAAAAGGTCCGGCGGGCTGGGTTTGTAGACGGAATCCAACCGACCCTTGGCCATCAACGCTTCACGTCGCGCGTCATACTGATCGTCGATGCCCTCCCACCGCGACAGGCGCTGCGGGGTGACCTGATCATCCAGCAGGACCGACGAGGTCGGCAGATAGTCGAAAATCGTCTCCAGCCCGGTGTGGAAATAGGGCAGCCAATGCTCCATCCCCTGATGTTTGCGTCCGGCCGACACCGCTTCATAAAGCGGATCATCCGACCCGCCGGCGCCAAATTCGACGCGGTAGTTCTGGCGGAACCGCGCGATGGCGGCCTCGTCCATGATCACCTCGGACATCGGCGCAAATTCGACCGCTTTCAGCTTTTCGGTGGTGCGCTGCGTCACCGGATCAAAGCGGCGCGCGCCGTCCAGCACATCACCGAAGAAGTCCAGCCGAACCGGGCCGCCATCGCCCGGCGGAAAGATATCGACGATGCCGCCACGAATGGCGAAATCGCCCGGTTCTGCCACAGTGGACACCGGCGAAAAGCCCATCCGGGCCAGAAACCCTTTCAGCTGCGCCTCATCCACCCGGTCACCAACGCGCGCCACAAAGGAAGCGGTGCGCATGACGGCACGGGCAGGCAGGCGTTGGGTGGCGGCGTTCAGAGTGGTCAGTAGCACAAAAGGCCCCGGCAGTCCGGAAGCCAGCGCCGCCAGCGTCGACATCCGCCGCGCCAGAATCTCGGGGTTGGGTGACACCCGGTCATAGGGCAGGCAGTCCCAGGCGGGCAGTTCCAGCACCACAACGCCGGGGGCCATCACCGCCAGCGCCACGCGCATCGCCTCCATCCTTTTGTCATCACGGGAGACGTGGATCACCGGTGCGCCGCGGTCCAACTCGCGCGCCACAAGGCGGGCGTCAAAGCCTTCGGGGGCACCGCCCAGAGTGATGCGCGGTGCCGTCATTTGCTGGGGCTCATGATTGCAGGGAAACGCAAATCGCCGCCATTCGGGCCTTCGTGGGTGTCTGGTGATGCAATGGCTGCCATGAAAACCTGAACCGCTTCAACCCAAAGCGCCAATTTGCATGTTTTGATACATGCCGAACATTGAAGTCACAAAGATCGATACCATTCCGAGCAATTGCACTGAAAAGCGGTGCCGCATCAGTCGGCGGTCCAACTCTTCGCCCTGCAGCGCCTCCGCCTCGATGATCCCGGCCACCCGGATCGACATCGCGGCCAAGGCGGTCATCGGCACCAGCAAGAACAGCACGGCTTGAGCGAATTCGATGTCATAATAGAAGCCCAGCATCAGCAGCGTCGACATAATGAAGCACAAGAACGCGATCAGCCATGCGCCCGAAGTGCGTGCGATGTACAGCATCCGCATGCTGTTGATCCGCACCAAAAGCTCCAGATCCTGCTGGGCGGTACCACCATCGCGGCGTGCGCGCGAGATCAGGTCGAAGGGCACGCCCAGCACCCAATGGCTGCTGGAAGACCACATCACGGCAAGGATGATCCAGTACCACAGATTGGAAAAGGACCGCATGTCGATGTGTTCAAAGACAATCTGATACCAATCCACCGCCTGCCCTCGCTTTTCCAGCCACCCGTGCGCTAATGTCCGCTTGAGACGCGCGCCTTTCCATGGCAGGCAAGGCAAACAACCGCAAGCCCCTTTGCCCATCAAGGAACCGCCCGATGCGCCCGATTTCAGGCCCCACGCCAATCACCCGCTTTCGCCGAACCCGCCGCACCGGGGCGCTGCGCGCCCTTGTGCAGGAAAACACCCTGACAGCTGGCGATCTGATCTGGCCAGTGTTCTTGCGCGAGGGCATGGGCCTGCGCGAACCGATTGCCTCCATGCCGGGCGTCGACCGTCTGAGCCTTGATCTGGTGGTTGCCGCGGCACAAGAGGCCGCAGAATTGGGCATTCCGGCGATCTGTTTGTTCCCCTACACCGATCCGTCTTTGAAAACCGTGACCTGTGAAGAGGCGTGGAACCCCGAAAATCTGACCAACCGCGCCATCCGCGCCATCAAGGCGGCTGTGCCCGATATCGCGGTGATGACGGATGTGGCGCTCGATCCGTACAACGCGCTGGGTCATGACGGGTTGGTGCACAATGGCATTATCCTGAACGATGAAACGGTTGAGGCGCTGGTGCGGATGGCGTTGGCACAGGCCGACGCGGGCGCGGATATTCTGGGGCCGTCCGACATGATGGATGGCCGCATTGGCGCGATGCGCGGCGCGCTGGAGGCGGCGGGCCATGCTGACGTGGCGATCCTGTCTTATGCTGCGAAATATGCCAGTGCCTTTTATGGCCCCTTCCGCGACGCAGTGGGGGCTTCGGGCGCACTGAAGGGCGACAAGAAGACCTATCAGATGAACCCCGCCAACTCGGATGAGGCGTTGCGTTTGGTGGAACGTGACCTGCGCGAAGGCGCGGATATGGTGATGGTCAAACCCGGCATGCCCTATCTGGACATATGCCGCCGGGTGAAAGACGCCTTCGGCGCGCCCACCTTCGCCTATCAGGTGTCGGGGGAATACGCGATGATCCAAGGAGCGGCTGAACGCGGCTGGATCGACGGCGATGCGGCGATGCTGGAAAGCCTGATGGCGTTCAAGCGTGCGGGCTGTGACGGGGTGCTGACCTATTTCGCGCCCCGCGTGGCACGGTTCTTGCAGCGCCGCTAAGGCGGTCGTCGGCGGGGGCTTGCCATGTTTGGTGCGAAATACATGACAGCCATCCCGAATGCCGCTATATATGGGATAAGTGGGGCCACCAGAGCCTCTGCAGGCAAAAGGCAGTTCACATGACACAGGTTTCCCGGCGTGGTTTTCTGACGGCAAGCGGTGCCGCCCTTGTCTTGGCGGGCTGCCAAAGCTCTGCCTTGGGCAATGGCATCGGGTCCAGCGGCGCGGCAACGATTGATGGCCGTGTCGACAAGACCCGAGACTACCTGTTCAACCAATACCCCGGCACCCGCGATCTGGCGCAGCGGGCTTATGGCGTGCTGTATATGCCTTTGGTGACAGAGGCTGGTTTTGGCATCGGTGGCAGCTATGGCCGCGGGGCGCTGCGGATCAATGGCGCGACGGTGGACTTTTATTCTGCTGCACGCGCAACGATCGGCTTTCAGATCGGCGCCCAGCAGTATGCGCATGCATTGTTTTTCATGACCGATGCGGCACTGTCGGGGTTCCGGCGGTCCAACGGTTGGGCGGCGGGGGCCGAGGTGCGCTATGCCACGCCCGAACAAGGCGCGGCTTTGGGCAAGGAAACCACCGAATTGGATCCGGTGATCGGTTTGATCTTTGGCCAGCAAGGCTTGATCGCCGGGGCAACTTTGGCGGGTGTGAAATACACGCGGATCATTCCGTAACCAGAGATAGGCGCTGCACCCAGCCCATGCGCGGGGTAGGTGCAGCGCCTACCCCGCGCGCAGGCCTAGCGCAACCGCCGGATCAAACTGGACGTGTCATTGCGCCCGCCGCCCATCAATTGCACATCCTTGTAAAACTGATCGACCAAAGCCGTGATCGGCAATCGCGCGCCGATCAGATCGGCAGTGTCCAGACATATCCCCAGATCCTTGCGCATCCAGTCGACCGCAAAGCCAAAGTCAAAACGGTCCTCCAGCATGGTCTTGTGGCGGTTTGCCATCTGCCACGAACCGGCGGCACCTTGGCTGATCACCTCAACCACCGCATTGCCATCCAGGCCCGCCTTTTCGCCAAAGGCCAAAGCCTCGGCCAGACCCTGCATCAGGCCCGCAATGCAGATCTGGTTCATCATCTTGGCCAGTTGCCCGGCGCCGGACTCGCCCAGCCGCTTGCACACCCGCGCATAGGCCGCCATCACCGGCTCTGCCCGGTCATAGTCGCCCTGCACCCCGCCGCACATGATCGACAGCACGGCGTTTTGTGCGCCCGCCTGCCCACCGGACACCGGAGCGTCGACGAACCCCAGCCCCAGTCCGGACGCCACAGCCGACAGTTCCCGTGTCACCAGCGCCGAAACCGTGGTGTGATCGACAAACACCGCGCCCTTTTCCATGCCCGCGAAAGCCCCGTCCCCGCCCAGACAAACCGAACGCAGATCGTCATCGTTGCCAACGCAGGCGATCACGAAATCGGCCCCCGCTGCGGCCAAGGCCGGAGTGGCGGCCCGCGCCCCGCCATGCTGCGCCACCCAAGCTTCGGCCTTCGCCGCCGAGCGGTTGTACACCGTCACCTGATGACCCTTGGCCGCCAGATGCCCCGCCATCGGATAGCCCATCACCCCAAGGCCAAGAAACGCCAGCTTTGCCATCGCTCAATCCTTCACATTGCCCCGCAATTCCCGATGGACTAGGAAGGCAACCAGACCCCGACGTCAAGGACACGCCCCATGCTTATCGCCTTTCGCTGGTTGCTGCGCGCGCTGACCGGGCTGATCGCCCTTGGTCTGGTGGCCGGGCTTTTGACCTATTATGTGCTGTCGCGGTCCTTGCCCGACTACAATGAAAGCTTTGCTCTGCCGGGCCTGTCTGCCCCGGTCGAGATTGTGCGCAACAACGCCAATGTGCCGCATATCTTCGGCGCAACCGAGTCGGATGTGTTCTACGCGCTGGGGTTCGCGCATGCCCAGGATCGGCTTTGGCAAATGACCATGCTGCGCCGCACCGCGCAGGGGCGGCTGTCCGAGATTTTCGGCACGCGCACGGTGAAGATCGACGAATTGCTGCGGCGGCTGGACCTGTACACCCTGTCGCAGCAGTCGGTGGCAGCGCAGGATGCGCGCACCAATCGGGCGCTGGATGCCTATGCGGCGGGGGTGAATGCTTGGATCGGCCAGGTCAACATCGGCGCACGGGGGCGTGGCGCGCCTGAGTTTTTCTTCTTTTCCAATGAGATCGCGGCATGGTCCGCCGCCGACAGTCTGGCCATCCTGAAGCTGATGGCCCTACAACTTTCGGCGCATCTGGAAGATGAGGTTCTGCGCGCACAGATGTCGCTGATCCTGCCGTCTGTACGTCTGTCCGACATCCTGCCCGACGATCCGACCTCTGGCATCGCCGCCCTGCCCGATTATGCCGCGCTGATGCCCGGCCGGTTTCCGCAACCCGCCCAACAGCAAGCGGCCTATATCGACACGCCGCTGTCGCCCTTCCACAGCCGCGATTTCGCAGGGGCGTCGAACGCTTGGGCTGCGACGGCGAACCGATCGGCCGCCGGCGGCAGTCTGCTCGCCAATGACCCGCATCTTGGTTTTACCGCGCCGTCGATCTGGTATCTGGCACGGTTGGAGCTGCCTTCCGGCGGGGTGATCGGCGGCACCATACCTGGGATGCCCTTGGTTCTGGTTGGGCGGTCGGAACGGCTGGGCTGGGCGCTCACCTCGTCCTATCTCGACGATCAGGATGTGGTAATCGAACGGATCAATCCGGAAAACCCCGAGGAGTATCTGACGCCCGACGGCCCCAAACCGTTCACCTCGCGCCAGACCATCCTGACCATCAAGGATGCGGAACCTGTGACTCTGACCCTGCGCTGGTCGCAAAGCGGACCGATCCTGCCCGGAAGCCATTATGATCTGGCCTCGGTCACGCCTGGCGGCCATGTCGCGGCGCTGGAATGGACGGCGCTGTCAGCGGCGGATACCTCGATGACGGCGGCCATGCGCTTGATGATGGCGGGATCGGTCAGCGACGGCATCGCAGCGGGTGAGTTGTTCGTGGCCCCGTCGCAGAACCTGACCCTGTCGGATGCAGATGGCATCGCCATGCAGACCATCGGGGCGATGCCCGCGCGCGATGCATCGCACCGCACTCAGGGCCGCATGCCTGCGCCCGGTTGGGAAGGCACCAACCGTTGGACAGGCATGCTGCCCTACAGTGACAACCCGCGCTTTGTGAACCCCACTTCGGGCCTGCTGGGCAACACCAACAACAAGACCATCGACCGCCCCTTCCCGCGCCATGTCTCGTTTGAATGGGGCGACACGCAGCGCATCCAACGCTGGCTGGCGCTGATGAAAACGCGCGAAGTGCACACCCGCGACTCTTTCATCGAGGCACAACTGGACACTGTGTCGCCCACCGCCCGCAATCTGCTGCCACTGCTGGGTGCCGATCTGTGGTTCACGGGCGAGGCCGCCCCCGAAGGCACCCCCGAACGCATGCGCCAGAAAGCCTTAGAATTGCTGGCCCAGTGGAACGGCGAGATGAACGAACATCTGCCCGAACCCCTGATCGCCGAGGCTTGGCTGCGCGCGGTGCAAGACCGTCTGGCCCGCGACGAGATTGGTCCCTTGGCCGACAAGTTCAGCCATCCGGAGCCGGTCTTCATCGAACGTGTCTTCCGCAATGTCGGCGGCGCTTCGGTCTGGTGCGATGTCATCCAATCGGCAGCGGTGGAGACATGCACGGATGTCTCACGCTGGGCGTTGGATCAGGCGCTGCTGGAGTTGTCAGAAAAATACGGCCCTGCTCTGGAAAGCTGGCGCTGGGGCGATGCCCATCAGGCAACGCATGACCATGCGGTGCTGGGCGAGGTGCCGGTGCTGAGGTACTTTGTCAACATCCGCCAATCGACCTCTGGCGGCGACACCACCCTGCTGCGCGGGCGCACCAAGGGCAGGGGCGAGAACCCCTATCTGAACGTCCACGGCGGCGGCTATCGCGGGGTCTATGATTTCGCGGATCCGGACAGTTCGGTGTTCATCCAATCGACCGGGCAATCGGGGCATCCGCTGTCAGCCTATTACGATGACATGTCAGAGCTGTGGCGGCGAGGCGAATACATCCCGATGTCACTGGACCCGGACCTGGCGCGGGCGGCGGCGGTGGGGGTGACGCGGTTGACGCCTGCGCCTTGAGAGGGGTTGGAGTGGGGGGCACCCCCCCCACACCCCGTGGGATATTTGTGCCAAGATGAATGGAAAATTTTAGAAAAATTGCTGGAGTTGCAGTGGGTCAGATGGCCAGGTAGCGTTTTTCCTGCCGCACGGTCCAGCGCACATTGATCTGCCAACCGTCGTCGGTCTGCGTTTCGGATTGCACCACTCCTTCGCCATGCAGCCAAGCATGCCGCTTGCCCTCGGCGAAGCCAAGGGTCAGAGTCTGATCGGTTT
>JBIHZO010000135.1:0-8373 GCA_044231405.1 Cypionkella sp.
GGACGCGCGCCCGCCAAACGCGCCACCTCGCGCCCGCGCTTGTACAAGATCAGTGCCGGGATACCCTGAATGCGGGCGCGGGTGGAAATCTCTGGATTGTCTTCAGTGTTCAGTTTGGCCAACCGCGCACGCCCGGTCAATGCCTTGGCAGCCTTGACGAATTCCGGTGCCATCGCCCGACAGGGGCCGCACCACGGCGCCCAGTAATCGACCAGCAGCGGCATCTCATCACCGCGCGTCGCCTTGTCATGCGCGCCCGCGTCCAACTCCATCACACGGCCATCTGCCAAGGGGTCACCGCAAGACCCGCATTTTGGCGCATCGCCCAGCTTGGTCACTGGCACACGGTTCATTTGCCCGCAGGTGGCGCAGCACAGTTTCACAGCTTCGGTCATCGCAGCCTCATATATTCCACTTGGCGCATATATATGGACGGCGCGCCGGGGTTCAAGCCTAGAGCAGATCCTCTTCCTCGGCGGTCACATCTATTCCCATCGCTTCCAGCCCCGCCTCAAGGTTTTCGGCCAGATGCGGCATGCCCATCAGATAATCTTCGGTCGGCGTGCTGGCTTCTGCCACCGCAGTTGCAACGGCCTCGGCAAAATCCTCGGCCTCAAACGCGCCGCGGCCAACCCAGGCCAGCGCCGTCAGATGCGCCTTCTCGTCATCGTTCAGTCCGGCAATAAAGGCGTGCATCTCGGGTTCGGCCATCGGGCCTTCGCGCGATTGGATGATGATTTGAACGACTTTGGCGGGGATGATTTCAAGCATGATGGCCTCCATTTGCAGCCACATTAGAACCGCACCACCTGTGCGCCTATGACCTAGATCATCCAGACCGCCAACCCGTAGCCCGCCGACCCCGCCAGCGTTGCTCCGACCACCGACCGCGTCACGGCATAAACTGCCAGCACGGCAATCGTGCCCGCGACCAAGGGCAGCGGCACGCCCTGCGCCAGCATGGGCCATACAGACGCCACAAACAGCGTCGCAATCGCCGCCGGGCCGGTCGCGGCCAGAAACCGCGCCAGCAGGCCATCTGGGGCCATGGTGGACAGATCCAGCTTGGTCGGAAAGAACCGGAACGCCCAGGTGAAGGCCCCCACGATCATGGCCAGTGTCAGGATCTCAGTCCGCATCATGCACCTTTCGCAGCAGTCCCGCGACCGCCCCAGCGACCATGCCGGCCAAAATCCCCGCCGTGCCGGACCAAAGCAGCGTCACCGCCACCGTTGCGGCCGCGGCCACAGCAATCACCGGCAATTGCGCCCGCGACAAGATTGACAGCAACAGCGCCAGAAACAGCGCGGGCAGCATGAAGCCAAGGGCCGCATCCAGCACTGGCCAATCCCGTAGGGCAGCGCCCCCGGCGAAAGCACCCAAGGCCGTGCCCATCAGCCAAGACCCATAGGCCCCGATTCCCAGCCCGAACATGAACGGTTCCGAAAACCTCACCTTCCCCCGCGCCAGCGCGCCAAGGGCCGCACCAAACACCTCATCGGTCAAACCATAGGCCCAGGCCCAAGCATATCGCGTCCGCGCGCCCGGACCCGCCCGCTTGATCAGCGCCGGACCATAAAGCACATGCCGCACATTCATCGCGACCAACGTGAAGGCCGCCACCAGAACGGGCGCCCCCCCGGTGATCAGCGCCAAAGCCAGAAATTGCGCCGCCCCGGCATAGATGATCAGGGACAACCCGAACGCCTCCACCCCCGACAGCCCGGCGCGGGTGGCCGCCACGCCAAACGAAAACGCAATCGGCAAATAGCCCAAGGCGATCGGCAGGGCGGTGACAAGGCCCGCAGTGAAGGTGGATTTGGGCTGGTGCAATGACATGGGGGCCAGACCTATCGGCCCGGCCCCCAATTTGTCAACGCCTTGCAAAGCAGACCTATTCCGCCGCCTCCATGTAGCTTTCCAATGGAGGGCAGATGCAGATCAGGTTGCGGTCGCCGTAGACGTTGTCCACCCGGCCAATCGGCGGCCAGTATTTGTCCACCCGGAACGCCCCCGGTGGGAAACAGCCCTGTTCGCGCGGATACTTGCGGGTCCAATCGGCCACCAAATCTTCAACCGTATGGGGCGCGTGCCGCAAGGGACTGTCTTCGCTGGAGATTTCACCATTCTCGACAGAACGAATTTCCTCTCGGATTGCCAGAAGCGCGGTTATGAACCGGTCAATTTCTGCCTTGGTTTCGGATTCAGTTGGCTCGACCATCAGCGTGCCAGACACGGGCCAAGACATCGTTGGTGCGTGAAAACCGTTATCAATCAAACGCTTGGCGATGTCGTCCACCGTTACACCCACCTCGGCAAAGGGCCGTGTGTCCAGAATGCACTCGTGTGCCACCCGGCCTTTGTTGCCCTTGAACAGGATCGGGTAAGATCCGGCCAACCGCGCCGCGATGTAATTGGCGTTCAGGATCGCAACACGGGTGGCCTGCGTGATGCCCTCACCGCCCATCATCAGGCAATAGGCCCATGAAATCAGCAGGATAGAGGCTGACCCAAACGGAGCAGCCGACACTGGCCCCTCTTCCCCACCCGTTTCCGGATGCCCCGGCAGATAGGGCGCCAGATGCGCCTTCACCCCAATCGGCCCCATCCCCGGCCCGCCGCCTCCATGCGGAATCGCAAAGGTCTTGTGCAGGTTCAAATGGCTGACGTCCGACCCAACCTCCCCCGGTTTCACCAACCCAACCAGCGCGTTCATATTGGCGCCGTCCAGATAGACCTGCCCGCCGAACTCATGGGTGATGCGGCAGATATCGCGGATCGTTTCCTCAAACACACCATGCGTAGAGGGATAGGTGACCATGCATGCCGCAAGCCGATCCCCTGCAGCCACCGCTTTGGCGTGAAAATCTTCCATGTCCACATCGCCATTGGGCATGCCCTTGATGACCACAACCTCCATCCCCGCCATCTGCGCCGATGCCGGATTGGTGCCATGCGCCGAGACCGGGATCAGGCAAATGTTGCGTTTTCCTTCCCCACGCGCGCGGTGGTAGGCCTGAATGGTCAGCAGCCCGGCATATTCCCCCTGCGCGCCCGAATTGGGCTGCATCGAAAATGCGTCGTAGCCAGTGATTTCGCACAGTTTCCCGGACAAATCCTCTATGGCTTCACGGTAGCCAAGCGCCTGATCTGCAGGGATAAACGGGTGCAACGAGCCGAACTCAGGCCAAGTGATCGGCATCATTTCTGCCGCCGCGTTCAGCTTCATCGTGCAAGACCCCAAGGGGATCATCGCGCGGTCCAGCGCCAGATCGCGGTCCGACAGACGACGCATATAGCGCATCATTTCCGACTCTGCCCGGTTCATGTGAAACACCGGATGGGTCAGATAGTCGGTCTGCCGCAGCATCGCCTCGTCGAACCCCAACTCTGCCTTGGCCGGGGGTGCGTCGCTGATGCCAAAGGCCCGCAGCACCCGGCGCAACACGTCTTCGTTGCTGGTTTCGTCCAGCGAGATGCCGACATGATCGCGGCCCACCTTGCGAAAGTTCAACCCCTCCATCCGGGCCGCCGCCAGAATTCCCGCCTGCCCCACACCCACATCCACTGTGATGGTGTCGAAGAACTGCTTTTGCGGCAGAGTCGCCCCCGCATCGCGCAACGCTTTGGCCAGACGCACCGTAAGCCCATGCACACGTTCCGAAATCGCGCGAAGCCCCCGCGGCCCGTGGAACACTGCATACATGCTGGCCATCACCGCAAGCAGCGCCTGCGCGGTGCAAACGTTCGAAGTCGCCTTCTCGCGCCGGATGTGCTGCTCTCGCGTTTGCAGCGCCAGACGGTAGGCCTTGTTGCCATGGCTGTCGATCGAAACCCCGACAATCCGCCCCGGCATCTGGCGTTTGTGTTCGTCCTTGCAGGCGAAGAACGCAGCGTGTGGGCCGCCATAGCCCATCGGCACGCCAAAGCGCTGGCTGGACCCCACGGCAATATCTGCCCCCATCGCGCCGGGTTCGCGCAGCATGCACAGCGCCAGAAGATCCGTCGCCACCACGGCAATCGCCTTGGCCGCGTGCAGCGCGTCGATCCATGGCGTCAGGTCGCGCACGTGGCCCCACGTGCCGGGGTATTGGAAGATTGCGCCAAAAACCGCAGCCGGATCAAGGGCTTCCGGGTCGCCGACGATCACCGCAATTCCCAAGGCCTGCGCCCGCGTCTGGATCACACCAATGGTCTGCGGATGGCAATGCTCATCCACAAAGAACGCCCGCGCCTTCGATTTCGCCACCCGTTCGGCCATCGTCATCGCCTCGGCCGCCGCCGTCGCCTCATCCAGCAATGACGCGTTGGCAAAGGGCAGCCCCGTCAGATCGGCCACCATGGTCTGATAATTCAACAAAGCCTCAAGCCGGCCCTGCGCAATCTCGGGCTGATAGGGGGTGTAAGCTGTGTACCAAGCCGGATTTTCCAATATGTTCCGCTGGATAGCCGGGGGGGTCACGGTGCCGTAGTAACCCTGCCCGATCAGGCTGGTCATCACCTTGTTGCGCCCCGCGACGATGCGCATCCGCGCCAGAAGGTCGTGTTCCGACAAGGGTGCCCAGCCCAAAGGAATGCTTTGGCGGATAGAGGCGGGCACGGTCTGGTCGATCAACTCATCCAGACTGGAAACGCCCACGGCGGTCAGCATTACCGCCATTTCCGATGGCGACGGGCCAATGTGGCGGCGGTTGGCGAAATCATAGGGATCGTAGTCAATGGGCGTGAAGGTCATGACGCTGCCTTTGGGATGCAAGGTCCAATCCCCGTGCATCGGGGGTCGGAAATTTCGCAGAAAATTCGGGGCTTGCGCCCGGATCAGCCAATCAGTTCGTTGTATTCGTCTTCGTCCATCATGGCGTCCAGCACCGACAGATCGTCCAGCCGCATCTTGAAGAACCAGGCCGCACCGGTCGGGTCTTCGTTGACCAGACTGGGATTATCGACCAGCTTTTCATTCACTTCGACAATCTCGCCATCCACCGGGGCCAGAATATCCGACGCCGCCTTGACGCTTTCAATCACGCAAACCTCGTCGCCTTCGGCCACCACGGTTTCCACCTCGGGCAGTTCGACAAACACCACATCGCCCAGCGCCGTGGCCGCATGTTCGGTGATGCCCACGACCACCAGATCGCCCTCAACGCGCAGCCATTCATGATCTTTGGTATATTTCATCGTCAGTCCTCAGCGTTTGTAGGTTGTGGGGTGAAACGGCATCGCCGCCACGGTCAGGGGCAGGCGCTTGCCGCGCACTTCACCCTCGATCGCATGGCCAATGGTGGCATAATTCACGGCGACATAGCCCATGGCAATCGGAGCCTCGACCGAAGGCCCGAAACCACCAGAAGTCACAGTGCCAATCGGAGTGGCATCGGTGTCAAACAGCGCCACGCCTTCACGCATCGGCGCGCGACCATCCGGGCGCAGGCCGACGCGCAGGCGTTCGGGGCCATGCGCCAATTCGTGCAGGATACGGGTGTCGCCGGGGAAGCCGCCTTCGCGGGCACCACCCGGTTTGCGAGCCTTCTGAATGGCCCAAGTCAGCCCCGCCTCGACCGGGCTGGTGGTGGTGTCGATGTCATGGCCGTAAAGGCATAGCCCTGCCTCCAGCCGCAAGCTGTCCCGAGCGCCAAGGCCGATTGGCATCACTTCGGGCTGGTCCAGCAGCGCCTGCGCCAAGGCCAAGGCCTGCGCGTTCGGCACCGAAATCTCGAACCCATCTTCTCCGGTATAGCCTGATCGTGAAATCCAAAGATCAGCGCCACCCCATGGCAGCACCGCCACATCCATGAACCGCATTGCAGCCACCCCGGGCACAAGACGCGCCAGTGCCGCCTCGGCCTGCGGCCCCTGCAATGCAAGAAGGCCCCGGTCCGTCACCGGGATCACCCGCGCCACATTCGACAAATGCGCAGTCATATGGGCTATATCGGCGGTTTTGCAGGCCGCATTGACCACGACAAAAATATGATCACCCCGGTTGGCGAACATCAGATCGTCGAGTATCCCCCCGGTTTCATTGGTGAAAAGCCCATAGCGCTGCCGACCCGGCACCACGCTCAGCACATCCACGGGCATCAGCGACTCAAGGCCCAAAGCCAATGCTTCATAGCTGCCAAGGGGCTGCAAAATCACCTGCCCCATATGGGACACATCAAACAAACCCGCCGCCGCACGGGTGTGCAAATGCTCTTTCATCACCCCGGCGGTGTATTGCACTGGCATCTCATAGCCTGCAAACGGCACCATCTTGCCGCCCAATGCGACATGCAGCCCGTGCAAAGCCAAACGTTGTAGATCCTCGGCCAAGGCCGCCCCCAATATCTGCCGGAAACGCATACCGGCACCGATCAGGCAGGCCAATCCCTACCCCACGATGCCCCCTCTGTCCCTACCCCATCGGGGCGCCTGAGATCGTTATCCCTTCGGCGGGCACTGTGGTGCCACTCTCCAGAGTCTGTCGCCAAGACGGTCCGTTGGCCTGAGAGTTTACCGGGGCGGTTGCTCCTTCGGCACCAGAAGTTTCCGACTGGATTCTCCCGATCTTGACACCTTTAGCTAGCCCAGCAGAGGCTTGGCTGGCAAGTGAAAAGAATACGACAGTATGCCATCACGCCCGCGCGGGGGTCGCATCAATCATCCGCAACGCCAGCCAGACGGCCAGAAGCCCAAACAGAATGCCCCCCACCGCTTGCCCGATCAGCACCCCCTGCGCACCCCAATAGCTGCCCATCCACCACGCAAACGGAACGGTGCCAACTGTGTGGCGGCCCCAGTTGATCAAGGTTGAGGTAAAGGGTCTGCCAAGGTTGTTGCAGGCCGCATTGGCCACGAAAATCGCGCCGTTGAAGAAGAACAGCAGGCACAGCGGGCCACAAAACAGATAGACCAGATCGCGGGTCAGCCCCTCGGCATGGAACAGATCGGCAATCGGAGCGCGCAGCACGAACAGGATCACCGTCACCAGCACGATCACAATGGCGGTGAACAGCAGCCCGTCCAGAAACGCGCGCCGCACCCGATCCATCCGCCCCGCACCGTAGTTTTGCCCGATGATCGGGCCAATCGCCCCCGAAAGCGCAAAGATCACGCCCAGCGCCACCGGGGTCAACCGCCCCGAAATCGCCATGCCGGCCACTGCGGCCTCCCCAAAGCCCGACACCATCCGGGTGACAAAAGCTTGCCCGATCGGCGTCGCCACTTGTGTCAAAATCGCAGGCCCCGCAATCGCAAACACCACCGGCAGATCGGCCAGCAGCCCGGCCCGCGTCGGTCGGTCAAAGCCGCCGTAATGCTTGATCACCGGCAACAGCGCCACAGCCGCAATCACCAGCCGCGACACCACCGACGCAATCGCCGCCCCGGTCAAATCCAGATCAAGACCAAAGATCAGGATCGGGTCCAGAATGGCATTCGCCACCGCGCCCCAAATCGTCGCCGCCATCGCCCGTTTGGCATCGCCGTGGCTGCGCAGGATCGCGCCACCGATCATGCCCACCATCAGAAAAGGCTGGGCGGGCGTGACAATGCGCAGGAAATGGACGGTCAGGTCATGGGTTTTGCCCACCGCCCCCAACAGACTGACGATTTGCGGCAGGAACACAAACACCACCGCCGAAAACACGATCCCGAAAGCAATCCCAAGCACCAGCCCATTGGTCGCCTTCTCGCGTGCCATCACCATATCGCGCTGCCCGACCGCGCGTGCCACCAAGGCCGAAACCGCAATCGACAAGCCTATGCCGAACGAGGTGGTGAAGAACAAAATCGCCCCGGCGTAGCCGATGGCCGCTGTGATCTCGGCCTGCTGCAACATGGAAATGAACACCATGTTCACCAGATCGACGGCGAAAATCGCCATCAATCCCACCGACGATGTCAACGACATCACCGTGATGTGGCGGAACAGATTGCCCTCAACGAATTTCGCCTGCCGCAGTGGTTCTGCCATATCATTCCCGCCGGAAACACGCCCCGGTCATCCTCTGTGCTCAATTGACCTCGGGGGTATTGGGGGGCAGTCGCCCCCCGCCGCCGTTCAAAGTTGGGGGCGCTTTTGCAGCAAGGGCATCACATCCGCCATCTCAGGACCGGCATCTAGCCCGGTGACGGCCCGGCGCAAGGGGCGGAACAGGGTCTTGCCCTTGCGCCCGGTCGCCTCTTTCACCGCCGCAGTCCACTCACCCCAAGTCGCCTTGGTCCAGGGACCTTCGGGCAGCAGAGCAAAGGCCTGCGCCACAAAATCACGATCCTCGTCATCCACCAGCGGCACTGCGCCATCGCGGAACAACACCCACCAGCCCTCAAGATCCGCCAGCACGGTGATGTTGGCCTTGGCCACCTCCCAGAACGCCGGCGCAATCGCGTCCG
>JBIHZO010000136.1:0-8299 GCA_044231405.1 Cypionkella sp.
GTTCGACCTAAAGGATCGGGTCACCACAGCGGGGTCAGTTGTGCTGGCCTCCAACCCTCCGGCGGTGCAGGACGCGGCTCTGGTCAATGCCGGGGCCCGCGCCGGGCTGGTCACGGTTGGTGCGCTGAACATGACAGAATTCGCATTTTCTGGCATCGGCTTGAACCCGCACTACGGCACCCCGCGCAATCCCAATGGGGCGGGGCCCGCACGCTCGCCCGGGGGGTCGTCTTCCGCCTGTGGCGTTGTGGTCGCGGCTGACATCGTGCCGATCGCCTTTGGCACTGATACCGGCGGCTCGATCCGGATTCCCGCCGCCTTCAACGGAGTGGTGGGTTATAAAACCTCGACCGGGCATTATCCGATGACCGGGGTCTTCCCGCTGTCGCGCACGCTGGACACGCTGGGCCCCTTGGCACACAGCGTTGAGGATTGCGTGCTGGCCGACACCGTTTTGCGTGGCCTGCAGGCGCCAGATGTTCAGGCCGCCCCGGTGGCTGCGCTGGATTTCATCATCCCCGACGCTGTGATGCTGGACACCCTGTCGCCCGCTGTCGCGGCGCATTTCGACGCATCGGTGGCGCGGTTGGAGCAGGCAGGTGCAAGGGTGCGCAGGATTGCCTTCCCGGAACTGACGCAGACCCTCGACCTGATATCACACCGCGCGGTTCTGGTCGCGATTGAGGCGCTGGATGTGCATTGGGACCGTGTGAACGGCCCCGAAGCTGCTCGCATGGATGCCCGTGTCGTGCGCCGCATCCTGAGCGCATCCAAAAGCACAGCCGTCGACCTGACCATCCTGTTGCGCGAACGCAAGCGCCTGATCGCCGAGGTCGCAGCCCGCATCGGTGACGCGCTGCTGATCTGTCCGACCACGCCGACGGTCGCGATGCAGATTGCCCCGCTTGAGGCGGATCAAGAGGTGTTCTTCCGGCACAACGGCCTGACGCTGCGCAATACCTCGCTGGGGAATTTCCTCGACTGGTGCGGTTTGTCGATCCCGAACGGCAGGGATGCCGACCAGATGCCCACCGGCTTTATGATCTCGGCGCCGCATGGACGCGACCGGGCGGTCCTTGCCGCAGGCTTGGCCATTGAACAAATCGTCAGAGGATAAACGATGCCTGAAACCTTCGAGACGTTATTTTCCCCGATCAAGCTGGGTCCGCTGACCCTGCGCAACCGCATTGCGATGGCCCCGCTGACCCGTCAAATGGCCGAAGCGGACGGCACCCCCAATGACGAGATGGCCGCCTATTACGCGCGCCGTGCGCGGGGCGGACTTGGCCTGATCATCACGGAAGGCACCTATGAACAGGATGCGTTCCAGTCGCGCGCCTACCTGTCGCAACCCGGCATCACCACGGCCAGCCACCAGGCGGGCTGGGCCAAGGTCTTTGACGCCGTGCATCAGCACGACTGCAAGATTATTGTTCAGCTGATGCATGGCGGCCGCGTGTCTGACCCACGTGTTCTGAACGGTCTGCCCTCCGTCAGCGCCTCTGCGACGCAAAGCGGGGGCTGGTCACTTTATACCGACAGCGACGACGAAAAACAGATCCGAGGCATCGAAGGCCCATGGGAGAAAGTCACTTTCGGCCCCGCGCGCGCCTTGAGCGTCGCCGAAATCCATCAGGTCGCAGATGGCTTTGCCGCCGGCGCCAAGCGCGCTGTCGAAGCTGGCGCTGACGGGGTAGAAGTGCATGGTGCCAACGGCTATCTGCTGTGGCAGTTCATCAGCCCCAAGACCAACTTGCGTGATGATGATTTTGGTGGTTCACCCGAAAACAACATCAGGTTTGCAAAGCTTGTCGGGGAAAAGGTGCGCGCGGCCATTGGTCCCGACAAACTGATCGTCCTGCGCCTGTCTCAGGATGGCGTGGATGATTTCGTCGGGGCATGGCCCGGAACCTCCTATGCCGAAGCGATTGGCGCTGCCTTGAAGGGGTCCGCCTACGACGCTTTGCATTGGGCAAGCTTCAACTACCTTGACAATCGTCAGGCTGACGACGCGACCCCGATGCCAACCGTTCTGCGAAAAGCATCGGGCCTTCCAATGATTGCCAACGGTGGCATTGCAGACGGGGCGCAGGCCGAAGAGGCGTTGACCAACGGCGCGGCCGATATGGTCGCCATAGGCCGCCCGATCTTCGCCCAGCCCGACTGGCCCTACATTGTTCGCTCCGGTGCCACTTACGATTGGGCTCCGTTTGACCGCAAATATGTTGTCCGCCCTCCACTTGATTACGGCATCGCCTACCCATTGGCGCTGACCGACCCGAATTGGCCCACTATCTGAACACCTTAGGAGGAAACCCTCATGGCTAAAAAGATCTACTGCGCCTTTGGCACCGACATTGACTCGGTCGCTGGCTGGATCGGTTCCTACGGCGGCGGAGACTCGCCGTCTGACATCCAGCGTGGCATCTTCGCCACCGAAGTCGGCATTCCGCGCCTGCTGCGCCTGTTCAAGAAGTATGACCTGAAAACGTCTTTCTTCATCCCCGGCCACTCGCTTGAGACCTTCCCCAAAGAAATGGAGATGATCGTCAAGGACGGTCACGAGGTTGGCGCGCACGGCTATCTGCACGAAAATCCTATCGCCATGACCCCGACGCAAGAAGAAGACGTTCTGGTCAAGTCGATCGAGCTGATCAAGGGCCTGACGGGCAAGGCACCGCGCGGCTATGTGGCCCCGTGGTGGGAGATGTCGAACTCCACCGCCGCCCTGCTCTTGAAGCACGGTTTCACCTATGACCACAGCCAAGGCTACCGCGACTTCCAACCCTTCTATGCCAAAGTTGGCGATAGCTGGAACACCATCGACTATTCCAAGTCAGCCAAGGACTGGATGCATCCCCTCAAGCATGGCCATGAAATCGACCTCGTCGATATCGCGGCCAACTGGTATGTTGACGACCTGCCGCCGATGATGTTCATGAAAAAGGCTCCGAACTCGCATGGCTTCGTCAACCCGCGTGATATTGAAGAAATGTGGCGCGATCAGTTCGACTGGGTCTACCGTGAAATGGATTACGGCGTGTTCGCCTTCACCATCCACCCCGATGTCGCTGGCCGGCCACAGGTTCTGCTGATGCTTGAACGCCTGATCGAGTATATTTCCAAGCATTCCGGCGTCGAATGGGCTCCCTTCGAGCATATCGCCGATGATTTCCGCAAGCGCTTCCCCTTCGGTGGTGCTGCGCGTCCAGAAGTGATCTGATAAGAATTGGGTGTCGGGCGACCGGCACCCATGTCAAAGGAGGCAGTATGTGTAACGCCTGCGGTAATCCGGCCGTCCCCGGTCACTGGACAGACGCTGGTGCCGACACACCCGGCGACCGCCTGCGCGCCCGGTTCCATCGGGCAGGTCTGCTGGACAAAGTTCTGCGGCTGCATGGGCTGACGGCACATGATGGCGGGATGATCCCCGGCATTCAGATCGGCACCCTGTCCGGCAGCCAGTCCATCGTGCCCGATCTCGGTTCAGTCTGGGCAGAGGCTGAAAGGCTGCTTGGCCACCCGATTGACCCTTTGGACCCCGCGTTCCTGAATGACGATTGATTTTACCGATGGGCGGATGCGGCTGACGGTTCTGGGCGGCTATCTTGGCTCAGGCAAGACCACATGGCTGCGCCACCATCTGCATGTTGGCACCTTTGGTCCCGTTCATGTCATCGTGAACGAGGCGGCAGAGACGGCGGTGGACGATGCACTGCTGGACCGCGCCTCTGGCCTGACCCTGTTGGCCGGAGGATGCTGCTGTTGTACGGGCAGGGCCGAGATGATGGTCGCGTTGCGCGACCTATGTGACCAGCGCAGCCGGATTTCCGCCAGCCAACCCCGCTTGCAAAGGATCGTGCTGGAAACCAGCGGTCTGGCCGATCCCGGCGCTATTGTGGCGGCGATCCAAGGGGATCCGGTTCTGGTCAACCACATCGTCATTGACGAAACCATTGTCGTGGTGGACGCTCTGCATGGTCTGGCGCAACTGCAGACCGAGCCGTTGGGGCGCCGCCAGATCGGTGCTGCAGATCGGCTGATCCTGTCCAAATGCGACGCGGCTGTCCCCGCCACGCTAACCATGCTGCGTGCCACCCTGCGCAATCTGAACCCCGCCGCACCTCAATCTGCCGCGGTTTTGGGTGAATCTGTCGTCCTGCCTGGCTTGCCTGCGAGTGCCGAAGCCCCCGCGTTGCCGCCCCTGTCAGAGGAGGATACGCGCGGCGCGATATTCCCCAGTCGCCTGACCATTGACCCAGACATCGACTGGTCCGCCTTTGCCCTTTGGCTGTCGGCCCTGCTGCATGCGCGCGGCAATGATCTTGTGCGGGTGAAAGGCGTTGTCAGAACGCCAGCCGGACGGCTCTTGCTGCAAACCGTGCGCAAAGTTGTTCAGTCCCCCGAAATCCTTCCGGAACGCTCGGTTTCTGGCGAGGACAACATCATAGTGTTCCTTGGCCGCGGTTTTCGGCCAGAAGACCTGCAGAATTCGCTGCGTCGATTCGCTGGCAAGGCCATGGCTTATCAAAGTCCTTAACGGCAATCCCCCCACTTTTAACGGAGCGTATCCGTAGAACTTACGCGGCCATTTTCAGTTTCTGGGCGGGTGTGATGCCGCCGATGCCCCTGTTCGGGCGGTCGTTGCTGCAAGTGCAGGGCGATTGCGTAGCTTGGTCTTGGGCCTCCTCAATGCTTTCGATGATGTATTGGCCAGCCATTCATGCCGGACCATGCGGTTGTAGCGCCTGGTGTTGGGGTCGCCCCGGCTGGGTATGCCGGATGGCAACCCCTTGTTTCTCAGCCCATTTCATCAGCTTTTCACTTATATATTCCGTGCAGTTATCAACCCGAATGGTGCCTGGCTTGGCGCGCCATTCAACGATCCGATCCAAACTTTGGATGATACGCTCGGCGGGCAAAGAAAAATTGACCTCGATCCCCAGCCCTTCGCGCCTGAAGTCGTCCAGCACGTGCAGCAGCCGGAATGCCCGGCCATCGCCAAAGCGATCCGCCATGAAGTCCATCGACCCGCTGCCCGGCAGCGCAAGCCTGCATGCGCGAGAGGGAGGTCATGTTCGGGGCTTCAGGCAAGGCCAGCGCATCAGGTTTCTCCCGCTTCAACCGCTTGCGCGGTTTGATCTGTTACCCGGCAAAGGCTTGCCTTCAAACCATGAGAGGGCGCAGGTTCAGCTTCAGCTCGCAGTAGATGCGGTAAACGCGCTTGGGTTCCACGGGCGCCCTTTCAGGTTGCGCAGTGCAGGAAACACAGGCCGGGCCCCCAAGTCTGGCGCGCACCGGTCAGCCCACCAGCAGATCGGCGATCTCCTTGTTCTCGGCCATCTCGGGGCTTTGATCCACGGCAAATGCAGGCGTTTGCCTTCCAGGCAACGGATGGCCGCAGCATTTTTTCCGAGAGCCTCCTTCAGCAGATCGGCTTGCATGCTCAGGTCCGCATACATCCGCTTCAGGTGCCGGTTCTCGTCCTCGATGGCCTTCATCTGGCTGATCAGCGACGCATCCATGCCGCCATACTTCGCCCGCCACTTGTAAAACGACGCGTTCCCTCTCATGGTTTGAAGGCAAACCATTGCCGGGCAATGGCATCATGCCATGCTCATGGCACAACTCGGCCAGCGGCACACCGCCTTCGGCCTGCCGCAGGATCCTGATGACCTGAGCCTCAGTGTATCTGCTTGTCTTTATTCAGAATCTCCTCATGCGTCTTGCCGAGAAAACTCTACTTTTGCTGCCCCTTGCTTTAGGGGCGGATTACCCTCTGGTGCCGGGAGCACCTCATCGGTTCCACTGTCTTGCAGGGCACTGGCGGGACGCTCGCGCCCTTACGCTGCATCGCGCGCTGCGCAGGCAAAGGTGCCGCCATTGCCTGGGCTTGCCGTTTTGCCTTCCCAGGGTGGGCCGAGGCAAAACCCAAAGGGCCGAGGCTGAACATTATGGGCCCCCAGAAAGCGGTTTTCCGCGGCAAGTCATTGGTGCCAATGGTCGCGTAGAGCAGCATGAAATCACCAGTCAGACGCGCGCCAGACTTCGACTCCTTTGAACAAGGTCGACAGCACGCGGGTTTCGGAAATCTCTTGCGCCGGGCAGGCAAAGACGTCGCGGTCCAGCACAATCAGGTCGGCGGAAAACCCGACACGCAACATGCCGGTGTGGTGGTCGCGCCAAGAGGCGCGGGCGGCGTTGACGGTATAGCCCTGAATGCACTCGTCTATGGTCAGGGCCTGATCGGCAAAGAACGGAGCCTTCGGGTCATCGCCGCGGCGCTTTTGCCGGGTGATGGCGGTTTCCATGATCTCGAACGGGTTCAGCGTGGACACCGCCCAGTCCGACGACAGGCACCAATCGGCGCCAGCGTCCAGCATCTGCCGGAAGGCATAGGTGTCGGGCCAGCGTGCCTGTCCGATCATCGCAAGCGAAGGGTTGGAATAGGGCGGTTCTAGCCGTGCCCAAAGGGGTTGGATATTGGCTGTGGCCAGGCCCTGAAGGCGGCAAATATCGACGGGGTCCAAGAGTTGCAGATGCGCAAGCTGATGTTGGGCGGGCCATTGGCCATTGGTGGCGCGGGCGGCTTCTAGCCCATCTATCGCGCGACGGGCAGCGGCGTCGCCTATGACATGGGTGTGGATGGCAAAGCGGGCGGCGTCCAAAGCGGTGAACAGCGCGCGGGTCTGGTCCGCCCCGAACATGCAAGGCGCGTTGCCCCCCATGGCATCGGCATAGGGCGCGAGGTTGGCGGCGGTGCGGTTTTCATAAACCCCGTCCATGAAGAATTTGGCCGATTGAATATGAAAATCCGGGCCTGGATGTGCGGCGCGCAGAGCGGTCAGTCGGGCAACGGCGCTGTCGGGGGTGTCGGCCTCGGTCACAAGGGCGGCGCCTGCGACGCGCAGCGTCAGGCGGCCTTCGGCAAGGGCGCGGGCGTAGATTTTGGCCTCTTGGGCGGCAATGCGGGGGTCGAGAACACCGGTCAACCCGTGTCGGTTGGCATGGGCTTGGCCCGCGCAAATGCCTGCCATCCAGTCGTCGTCGGTGAGGGCGGGCAGCCGGGCGGCGGCCAGGGGGATCACCTCTTCGTGCAGCATGCCGGTGGCGCAGCCGTTGTCATCGCGGACGATATGGCCGTTCGGCGGGTCGGGCATGTCCTGCAACCCGGCCATTTCCATCGCACGGCTGTTCAGGCAGGCGTTGTGAAACGAGCTGTCATAGATCAACATGGGCCGGTCACTGACTGCGCGGTCCAGAACGGCGGCGGTCAGGTTGTGATCGCCAAACACCCCCGCCTGCCAGCCCGAGCCCAGCACGATGGGCATGTGGGATTTGGCCCGGGCATGGGCGGCAAGGTCGGCCAAAAGGCTGGCCTCGTCCATCACGTCATAAAGGAAAGCAGCCGTAGCCAGATCAAGCCCGCCTGATAAAAGGTGAATATGGGCGTCCTGGAAGCCCGGCAGCAACAGACGGCCGCCTGCGTCGATCTTGCGGGCCGCGTCGGGGGCTGTGCCTTGGCCAAGTGCCGCGATGATCCCCGCACGGATCAGCAACCAGTTGGCACAGGGCCGGGCCGGGTCCATCGTGCGGATTTTGGCGTTGTGAATCAAGGTTGCGTCAGGTTGCATCGTTGGCAAGGGGGGTGCTTTCCAGCAGGGGCCAGTCATCGGCGGGGATGACTTGGGCAGGGTGTTGGGTGTCCTTGGTCCAGACAAAGAAGCTTAGGAACGGCTGCGCGCCGATCTTGGTCAGATGCGGGCGGTGCGGCGGGTTCCAGATTGGTTGATGCGCGGGAAGGACCATAAGCGGGCGGCCGGGGCCAAAGCGCCAGCCGTGGGGGCCGGTCAAAGGCGCGTAAAGTTCGGGGGCAGGGTGGTGATGGTCGCGGTAAAGCACATGCGGCGCGATCAGGAACAGGCCCATGTCAAAGTCGCAGGCGGCAAAGGGTGGGCCGTCGCCAAGGATCGAGGCAAAGGCGTGGCCGGTGGCAAAGCCTTCACCGATCTCGGCGCGGGGATAGGCGTCGTAAGTGACCCAGTCCAGCATCGGAGCGGCCCGGCCGATGGCGTTTGCCAGCAGTGGTTGGCCTTGGAGGGCTGCAAGGGCAGGCATAAGCCAGCGGACCATCACTGCATTGCTGCGGGGTGGCGCCGGATGAAGGGGGCCGGGGTTGGGTGGAAGACCTGCACGCACTTCGGCGGCTCCAGGGTGGTCAAGGGTCAGCAAATAGTCGCGGGCGGCGATATAAAGCCTGTGTACAGGGTCATCTGTCACTGGTGGCAAAACCGGCGCG
>JBIHZO010000005.1:0-24304 GCA_044231405.1 Cypionkella sp.
CTGGGCCGCCTTTGCCCAAGCCTCGCCGCCGATGCCCGTCAACAGGGTAAACTGCCCGCGCCCGCACAGATCCAGCGTCGAGTGCCGCCCGCCCTTCGCATCATAGACCCAAACATGCGGCAGGCGCGCGCCGGGCCA
Source organism: Cypionkella sp. (assembly GCA_044231405.1). GTDB lineage: Bacteria > Pseudomonadota > Alphaproteobacteria > Rhodobacterales > Rhodobacteraceae > Cypionkella. The sequence continues at coordinate 139 of JBIHZO010000005.1, forward strand.
TGTCGTGGGTTGATAATGCAGCTCCATATCGACATTTGGTGCGGGTTCGGCCTGACCATCGGCCACGACGGCCGCAGAGTGATACCGCTGGTTCATCTCGACGCCGTGGCAATCGAATTCGTATTTCTTGAATTCGATTGCCCTGCGCAACGCCTCACGCTGCGCCGCTCCCGCGTCGGTGGCATCACAGCGCGCCGCCATATTGGCCGCGATCTTGTCGTGATCGACGCCGCCATCCATCCCAAGTGCCTCAAAGATCGGGCCAAATTCGCCGATGGACTGGTTGGCGCGGGTGACGATCTGTTTGGCAATCGGCGCGCGTTCGACCGAATAGCTGTCCAGCAGCGACAGCGCCGCCTGCCCCTTCACCACGCTCGCCAGCTTCCACGCCAGGTTGAAGCCGTCCTGAATCGAGGTGTTGGACCCCAGTCCGTTGGAGGGCGGATGCCGATGGGCCGCATCGCCCATGATGAAGACACGTCCCTTTTGCATATGGGTGGCGTATTGGTTGTTCACCGTCCAGGTGTTGGCGCTGATCAGCTCGATCTCCAGATCGGGATCGCCCACCAGTTGCCGCGCCACCTGTGTGGCCAGTGCTGCATCCACCACCGGAGCCGGTTGATTGATGTCATAGCCCCAGACGATCAGCCATTCGTTCCAGGGCCGCACCATCCGCACCAGACCCATGCCGATGCCGCCCACATCCGCGCCGGGCTGCATCACCCAATACAGCACCGAAGGACGGTGTGCGACGAACCGGGACAGATCGGCCCGGAACAGGATGTTCATCGAGCCGCCAACGCCCATCTTGCCTTCAAACGGAAGATCGCAATGTTCGGCCACCAGTGAATTTCCGCCATCGGCACCGACAAGGAACTTTGAGCGGATCGTCACATCCTTGCCCGTCAAACGGTCGCGGCACACTGTGGTTACGCCATCCGCATCCTGAATATGGGACAGGTATTCCGTGCTCATCCGGCTTTGCGCGCCCCTTGCGCAGGCGGTCTTGAACAGGATCGGTTCCATGAAGGTCTGCGGCAGGTCATTCATAACCGTGGGCGAGGACATCAGGTGTTCGGCCTTGCTCAGCGGATGGTTGCCCCAGCTTTTCATCCTGCCCAGTTCTTCGCCTGCCAGGCTTTCGCAAAACACGTTTTCGCCCATCAGATCCTGATGGGTGGCGTGCATCATCGCCTCGGCCTCCACCTCTGGCCCCAGATCGCGCAGCACCTCCATCGTGCGTTGGTTGGTGATATGGGCGCGCGGGGTATGAGCCAGCCAGCGGTAACGGTTCACCACCATCACTTCGACGCCAAAAGACGCCAAAAGCGCCGCCGTGGCGCTGCCCGCAGGCCCGGTTCCGATGATCAGAACGTCGGTGGTGATGTCAGCCATTTGATTTCGCTCCTTCAGATGTCGTTGTCAGTTTGCGCTGCACCGGAAACAGCGCAAGCCCGGTTTTATCGGCAAACAGCCCCCATAGCCCGCGCGGCGCAAACAGCATGACGCCAATAGCCAACAGGCCAAGCGCCAGCAGATACCACGAACCGTAATCGGCAAAGGCGGTCTGCAGGCCCCAGAACACCAGCACCCCCACAATCGGGCCTTCCAGCCGCCCGATGCCACCGATGACCACGATGAAAATCACATAGGCCGTCCAGTTGGTGACACTGAACGCTGCATCCGGCGAGATGCGGGCGGTCTGCACATAGATCAACGCGCCAACGATGCCCGTCATGGCGGCAGCGGCCAGAAACACTTGCCATTTCAAGCGGCCTGCATCCACGCCGACCGACCGCGCCGCATTGTCATTGTCGCGCACCGCCGCCAGGGCCAACCCATTGCGCGAGCGCAGCAGCGCATAGATCGCCGCCATGGTGCCCACCGCCAGGGCCAGGGCCAGCCAATAGGCAAGCACGTCGCGCGCCGCCGCATCGCGCAGGCCGAACAGGCCAGCGATTGCCTCTACCCCCATGATATCCGATGTGGCCTCTCGCGGCAAAGACGTGCCGGTGCCACCGCCAAGGGTTTTCCACTGGGCCAGCAACAGCCGCGTCACCTCGGCAATCACCCAAGTGCCGATGGCGAAATAAGCGCCCTGCAGGCGAAATGCGAAGAACGCCATGGGAATGGCCAACAGAAATGCGGCGACCCCGCCCAACAAAATCGCGGGAATCGGGTCCCAGCCCCACAGGATCACGCCCCCAAACATCGCATAGGCTCCGATGCCGACAAAGGCTTGCTGTCCCACGGAGACCATGCCGCCATAGCCCGCGATCAGGTTCCACAACTGCGCCAAGGTCAGCATGGTCAGGATGAAGAACAAGTCCTGGATCATGCTGCGTGAGGCAAAGGCGGGCAGGATCAAGCCCAGCCCGATCAGGCCAAGGGCTGCAACCCCGGCAATGGTGCTGGCGCGGGTGCGGGTGGTGACGGAGACCAACATGCCCCTCAATCCACCGCTCTTGGGAACAGGCCCCTTGGCCGCACCAAAAGCACCGCCAGAAACGCCAGATGTCCGGCCAGTATCTGCCATTCGGGGTTGATCTGTGCCCCCACGGTTTGCGCCACTCCAATGATCGCCCCACCGATCAGCGTGCCCCACAGGCTGCCCAAGCCGCCGATGATCACCGCCTCGAATGCATAGATCAGGCGCGCAGGCCCGACCGAGGGGTCAAAGTTCGACCGCATCCCCAGATACAGCGCCGCGATGGTGACGATCACCATGGCCAGCCCGGTCGCAATGGCAAACACCGACCGCGGATTGATCCCCATCAGGCTGGCCGTGACCGGATCATCCGAGGTGGCGCGGAACGCCCGGCCAAGGGCTGTGCGGTAAAAGATCTGGTTCAGACCAAAGATCACCAGCACGGCAGAGGCGAAGGTCAGCAGTGGCATGATGCCCACCGTCACCGGACCCAGATCCACCGACGCGCTTTCCAGCGCCCCCACCCGGATGCGTTGGCTGTCGGCCGAAAACACCTCCAACATGCCGTTTTGCAGGGCGACCGACAAACCAAAGGTCACCAGCAAGGGCGGCAGAATGTCTTTGCCCAACACCCGGTTCAGCACGAACCGCTGCAAGGCCCAGCCAAAGGCGAACAGCGCAGGGGCCGCAATCAGCGCGCAAAGGAACGGGTTCAGCCCCGTCAGATTGACCACGGCCAAAATCAGGAAGGCCGCAAACACGATCATGTCGCCATGCGCCAGATTCACCAGCCGCATGATGCCAAACACCAACGAAAGCCCCGCCGCAAACAGCGCATAAAGCCCGCCCAGCAACAGTCCATGGACGATGGTATCCAGCCAGATCATGCGGCCTCTCCAAAATAGGCGGCGTGAACCGCTTCGCGGGTGACCGCTGTGGCCGGGCCCGCCAGAGTGACCCGCCCCTCCATCAGGCAATACACCCGGTCGGCGACGGACAAGGCGCGGGCGATGTCTTGTTCCACAATCACCACCGCCGCGCCGGTTTCACGGATGCGTGGCAGGGCCGCGTAAATGTCGCGGATCACCACCGGGGCCAGGCCCAGACTGATCTCATCGCACAACAGAAGGTCGGGGTTCGACATCAACGCCCGCCCAATGGCCACCATCTGCTGTTGCCCGCCCGACAGCGCCGTGCCGGGCGACAACCGACGTTCGCGCAGGATCGGGAACAGCGCATAAACCGCATCAAGGTTCCAGCGCCCATCGCCGCGCCGCACCTGTCCCCCGATCAGCAGGTTCTCTTCAACCGACAGCGACGGAAACAGCTTGCGCCCTTCGGGCACCATCGCGATGCCGCGCTGCATCACCGCATCCGCCGAAAGCGCGCCGATGGGCGTGCCCTTGTGCAGCACCATGTCGGGCGCATTGCGCAACACGCCCGAGATCGACCGCAACAGCGTCGTCTTCCCCGCCCCGTTCGCGCCAATGATCGCCACGCATTCGCCGGGGGCGACGGCGATATCAATGCCGAACAGCGCCTTGAATTGGCCGTATGATGCCGTCAGGCCATGGGTCTGCAGCATCGCTACGCCTCCAGCCCAAGGTAAATCTCGCGCACCTCTTTGGATGCCATGATCCCGGCAGGTGCCCCAATCCCGATCACACGGCCAAAATCCAGCACCAGCAAGCGTTCCACCACCGAGTTCAAAGCGTGCAGCACATGTTCGATCCAGATGATGGTGATGCCCTTGGCATGCAGCCGCCGGATCGTCGCGACCAGCGCCTGACATTCTCCCTCGGTCAGCCCACCCGCGATTTCGTCCAGCAACAACAGCTCCGGCCCCGTCGCCATGGCGCGCGCCAGTTCCAGCCGCTTGCGGTCCAGCAAAGACAGCGACCCTGCCAAGTCATTGGCGCGGCGCAAGAGTTCCGTATCGGCCAGGATCGCCGCACAGTCCGCCTCAACCTCGGTCTCGCGCCTGCCCTGCCCAAAGGACGCCGCCGTCAGCAGGTTTTCAAACACGGTCAGCCCTTCGAACGGCTGCGGGATTTGAAAACTGCGACCCACGCCCATGCGCACGCGGGTCATGGCAGGCACGCGGGTGACGTTCTGGCCCAGAAACTGCACGGTGCCCTGATCGGGCAGAATGTTGCCGGTGATCAGATTGAACAGCGTCGATTTGCCCGCCCCGTTCGGCCCGATGATGCCCAAAGCCTGCCCCTTGGGCACAGCAAAACTGACGTCATCAGTCACCTTCAGGGCACCGAAGCTTTTGGACACATTGGTCAGGTTCAGAACGTCAGACATGACATGCTTTCCACAAGGGTTGCCCCCCGGAATGGGCTCCGGGGGGCACAGATATCAGGCCAAAGCCTCCATCGTGCCAGCTGCCGGAATGTTCGGCGCGGTCTGATTGTCGACGATCACCAAAGCAAATGTGCCGTCGGCACTGCGGCGCCACTGACCGCCGACGACAGGGGTTTTGCAGACGTTGGCGGCCGCAAATGGTGGGACGCCCGCGCCGTTCCACGCAACCTTGCCCACCATCGTGTCCAGATCGGTCGCCGCAATCGCCGCCGCAATCGCTTCGGCATCGGTCGCATCCGAAACCCGGCCCATGACGTTGGACGCGACTTCGAACAGCGAGTGGATGAAGCCGATCGGCTGCGTCCATGGACGCCCGGTCTTGGCGGTGAAATCTGCGGCCAGATCGGCCGAGGATTGGCCGGTCAGCGAGGATTTGAACGGATGCTGCGCGCTCCACCACACTTCGCATGACAGGTTGTGGCCCGCTTCACCCAGCGCCTCGACCGACTGCGGAAACAGGATGGCCTTGGCGACGGAGCAGACCTTGGGGTTGAAGCCTTGCTGTTTTGCCTGATTCCAGAAGGTGGTGAAATCCGGCGGGATCACGACGCCAGTGACAATCTCACAGCCTGCATTCTTGAATGCGGTGATCTGGGCAGAAAAGTCGTCCGACAGGTTCTGATAGCGGCCCGGATCCGTGACAGAATAGCCCGCAGGCGCATAGCCCGCAGGCAGGCCAAGGTTCGGATCGCCCAAAGCGTTGCCGTCAGCGTCATTCGGGAACAGGCCCGCAATCTTCTTGTTGGTGGCGATCTGGTTCCACATGTTCAGATGCACGGCGACCAGATCTTCCTGCCCCCAGAAGTAGTGAAAGGCAAAGTCGAACGGCTTCCAGCTGGCCGGATCGCCGGGGTTGCCTTGCTGGCCGATGAACCACGGCTGCCATGGCGCCTTGGTCGAAATCACCGGCATGCCTTCGGCTTCGCAGGTTGTCGCCACCGGGTTGGTGGTTTCGGGGGTCGAGGCCACGATCATCAGGTTGATGCCGTCGTCCACGATCAGTTCCTTGGCCACAGCAGCGGCGCGGTTCGGGTCGGACTGGCTGTCCTTGACGATGACCTCAAAGTTCGCCCCGACGCTGGTCGCAAGGAAGGCTTCGATGTTGTAGGCGTCGCTTTCGGCAAAACCCGCCAAGGGGCCTGATTGCGGGCTGACATAGCCGATGCGAATTTTGGCACCCTGCGCGATGGCAGGGGCGAACAGGCCCGGGGTTGCCATGGCAAAGCCGGTGGCGGCCCCCGTGCGAAGCAGCTTGCGTCTGGTAATCATCGGTTATTCCTCCCTTTTATGGTTGTTGGTCAGACGGGGCATTGCCCGTCATAGGCGTTTTGCAGCAAGTGTCGGATGCCGTCGCGGTTCACCTCTCGCGGGTTGGCGTAGGGGTTGCGCGCGGCAATCTCGGCCGCGCGGTCAAGATCAGCAGGGGTCAATCCCAGATCGGCCAGCCGCAGCGGCGCGTTGCAGGCCTTGGCAAAATGCCAAAGACCCTTGGCGGCGGTTGCAGAACCGAAGGCATCGCGGATCGGGTTCAGCAGGCCGTTCACCGAAGGTTCATTGTAGGCCGTCGTATGCGGCAACAGCACCGCATGGGTGTCCGCGTGCGGCAGCCCGAAACTGCCGCCCAGCACATGCGCCAGCTTGTGGTGCAGCGCCATTGTCACATGGCCCAATGTGGTGGAACAGCCCCATGCCGCATAAAGCGCATCAGCGCGGGCTGCGGCGTCAAGCGGGTTGGCGACCAGCGCAGGTATGGCGCGGGCAAAGCCGTGCATCGCCTCGCGGCTCAGCGCCTCGGTGATCGGGTGACGGTCGGGGGCGTAGAACCCCTCCATCGCATGGGCAATGGCGTTGAGCGCCGATGTGACGGTCAGGCCGATGGGCAGGGTCAGCGTCAGGTCAACGTCATAGACCACCACCTCGGGGCGGATACTGGCATCGCGGCGCGTGGTCTTTTCGCCGCCTGCCGTTTCACCCAGGATATCGGTCATTTCCGACCCGGCATAGGTCGTCGGCACCGCCACCTGATCGGCCCCGTTGCGCAGCGCAATCGCCTTGCCAAGCCCCGTGGTGGACCCGCCGCCAAGGCTGACCACGCAATCCGCCCCAGCCGCCCCATAGGCGGCAATCGCCTGTTCCGTCACCTCATGGGGCGTGTGCATCACCGCCCCGGCAAACACCCCCACACTGCGTGGCCCCAAAGCGTCGGCCAAGGCCCGCGCCTGCGGTTCCTGCTGCGGCGTGGACAGCACCAGCGCCCGCGCGTGGCCCAGACGCGCCACTTCATCGGGCACCTGCGCCAAGGTGCCGTGGCCAAAGACCACTCGGGTGGCAAGGCCGGGGAAGATGAAGGGGCGGGTCATCGGGAGGCTCCAAACTTGGGTGCGCGGCAGGCGGCGAGGTCGGCCAACACGCCATCCAGCATGGCTATTTCGGCGGCTGAGACTTCGTGAGGACGGCCGGCGAAAACGTCCATTCGCAGGGCCGCCCCTGACAGCCCCAGTTCGGTCGCCGCCTGCGCGAAGGCCGCCAGAGGGATCCATGGATCATCATTTCCGGCCGACAGATAGACCGGCAGGTTTGCGGGCAAATTCGCAGTGCGGGAATCGCCGACCACCCCAACCCGACACCCGGTAAAGGCCACCACGGCATCAGGCGCAGCCTTGCCCGTAAACGCGTGCTCCAAAGACAAACACGCGCCCTGACTGAAACCAGCCAGCACCAAGGGCCTGAACGGTGCCTCGGCGCGCAGCGTCTTCACCAGCGCAGCCAGATCCGCCAAAGACACCGCCAGTTCCGACCGGGTCGCATCGGTCAAAGGCGACACTGCCAGCGCGTTGTACCAACATTTGTTCCCTGCGCGGGGCAAAGAAAAGGCCACATCTGGCGTGGACAAGCGACGGATCACGGCCGCCTCCATCTCTTCGGGCGATTGGTTGCGGCCGTGGACAAAAAGGCACAGCACCTTTGCCCGGTCCACCGCCACCCCCACCCGCTGCATGTCCACGATCCCCGGCATCAGAACTCCGCAGGTTCCAGCCCGGCAACCAACTCGGCGCGACGGCTTTCAAACCACGGCGGGAAAACCAGAGATTGACCGATGGCGTCCGCGGGCTCGTCCTTGGCCCAGCCTTCGGGCACCGTCCAGGCCAGTTCGAACAACGCGCCACCCGGGCTGCGCATGTACATCGATTTGAAGTAGTTGCGGTCTTTTTGTTCGGACACGTCGGTATAGCCCATGCCCTCCAACCGCGCCTTGAGCGCGATCTGGTTGTCCTCGGTCTGGGTGTTGAAGGCCAGGTGATGCACGGTGCCGCCCGCCAGCGTCCAAGACCCCTGCGGACTGATGCGGTCCACCGTCAATTCGACAACCGAATGCATCCCATTGTTTTCGGGCACCACCCAGAGGCTGCCGTTTTCATCCGAGGCCTCGCGCTGAAACTGCATGCCGATGTCGAGAAACTCCTCCATCGCGAAGACATCCATCACCGCAACATTACCGCCAAAGATGCCGCGTATGCCATGCCTGGAACCAACACCCTGAGCGGCGTTTTCAATGGGCGGGCGAGTGTCGCCGGGGTTTTCCACCAACTCATGCGGGATGCCACAAGGATGCGCAAAGATCACCCGATTCAGGCCAAACCGGTTCCCGGTGGTGGCCACAATGCCCATGCTGTTCAACCGGTTCACCCAGTAATCTGCCGCGCCCAGCGGGATCGCCTGCATGATGGTGCGGGTCTGGTTGCTGCCGCGTCGCCCGAAGATGCCGGGCTTCTTGAATGGAAACGTGGTGATGATGGTGGACGCATCGCCGCTCTGGGAGCCGTAGTAAAGGTGGTACACCGGGATGGTGCCATCAAACAGCACGGTTCGCTTGACCGAATGCAAGCCCAGGGCTTTGGTGTAAAAGTCGTAGTCTTCCTGAACGCCATGCGTGCTCATCGTCAGATGGTGATAGCCGGACACAAGGGCCATGGGGTCATCCTTCCTGCGGTTTTGTGGGGGAGGCTGCGGCGTCGCGGTCAATGACCAGTGCCACTTCCAGACAGTGGCCAGACCCGTCAGGACGATACGTCCCAATCAACTCCGGCTTGACGGCAAACAGCGCGTCACGGGCGATGGCGTTGTCGCTGCCGTCGAAAATGGCCGTGACAAGGCGGTGGTAGCCGGGCGCTGTCACGGCGAAATGGATATGAGCCGGGCGGTCGAGGGACAGGCCCAAACGGCGGGCCAACTGCCCGACTGGCCCGTCATCAGGCAGGGTGTATCCGCCCGGACGCACAGTGCGGAACCCGAAACTGCCATCGGCAGCCGTCAAGAATCGGCCGCGCAGATTGTGTTCGGGCTGGCTGTCCGGGTCCTGGTTTTCGTAACAGCCCTTCCCATTTGCATGCCAGACCTCAACCATCGCGCCGCAGACCGGCTGACCCGCCACCGACATCACCCGCCCCGTCACTGCGAATGGCGCGCCCACCCCATCGCGGCAAAGGTTTGCCCCCAGTTCCATCTGCGGCGCATCGGGGCGGTAGAATGGGCCGGGCAGTGTGGCCGGGGTGGCGGCAGTGCTGTGATGCCCTGCATAGCCCGCAACCTGATCCGAAAAGCCGAAAATGTCAGCCAGCAGCACCCATTCCTGCCGTCGCGCGTCGGTCGCATAACCGACATCGGTCAGGAACTGCAGCAAGGAGTCAAATTCGGCTTCGGTCGGTTTGAGAGCGTCCAGCACGGCAAAGGCATGGTCAAGGATCAACGCAACCGCCTGCCCAAGCCGGTCGGGATTGTCCCGGTGCAGCCGGGCGCGCAGCGCTGCCGCGACGGTCTTGTCTGTGCTGCCCTCTTGCACGTCCATCAATGCCTCCCCAGACATGGCTCAGGTTAGGACGCCAAATGGCGAAGGTTGATAAGTTATTGGCGGGTGAATATACCATATTGCTATGAACCTTTCCGAAACCCACCTGATCCAACTCTCCGCTGTGGTCGACGCGGGGTCAGTCTCCAAAGGGGCCGAGGCCTTGGGCATGTCGCAACCCGCTGTCTCGCGGTCTTTGGCGCAGCTGGAGGCGCGGGTGGGCAAGCCGCTGTTTGTGCGCGGCCACCGCCCGTTACAGGCCACGGCGCTGGGCATTCAACTGGCCACCCACGGCCGGCGCATCCTGATCGAAAGTCGGCGCGCGTCTGAGGCGGTGCAAAGCCTGTTGCGTGGCACCCGTGGACTTGTGCGGGTCTGCGGCGTGCCGTTCTTCATGGACGCGATGATCAGCCGGATCATCGCCGAGTTTCAAAACAAGCACAGCGATGTGATGGTGGAACAAAGCTATGGCAATCTGAACGAGGTCAGTCTTGGTCTGCGCGCGGCCCAGCTTGACCTTGGAATCGTGCCACTGGGCACTTCGGGCGAACCGGGCGGGTTGCATTTTCAACCCATTCTGGCCGCGCGCAACGTGGTGTGTTGCCGTTTGGGGCATCCGCTGTCGCGGGCAAAACGCCTGGATCTGGTGGAGCTGGCGCTGTACCCTTGGGTGGCGCCCTTGCCCGGCTCACCGTTGTTGGCAGACCTCTTTGCGATCCGCTCTTCGGTCGGGACGGCTGATCTCGACATCCGCTATTCGGGCGGCTCGTTGCTCAGTGTGATGAACTATCTGACCGAAACCGATGCTTTGGCCGTGCTGCCCTTTTCCGTGTTCTTTGCCGAACGCAAACAGAACCGCATTGCGGTGCTGCCGGTGGATATCCCTCAGCCGCAGCGCAACCTTGGCATCTTGCGGCTGGCAGGCGCGCAGCAGAACCCGGCGGCGGCAGTGTTCACCGGTTTCGTGGTCGATGCATTTGGGGCCATGGCCCATCTGATCCAGCGCCACGAGAACGCGGTGGTCTGGCGACGTTAGCCAAAGGTCAGATGTTCGGCGTCCAGCCGCGCCGCGATGGTGCGGGCGCAGTCGCGCAACACAGTCAACCGCCCGGCGATCAGACTTTCCGCCGTTTGCCGCCCGCTGTAGCCAGACGAGTTGATAGCTGCCACCGCCCGCCCCTGCCCATCAAAGATCGGCACCGCAATCGACGCCACGCCGTAATCAAGCTCATCCACTGACACCGCGAATCCCTGTGCTGCGATCTGCTCCAACCCCTGCGCCAACGCGATGGGGTCACTCAGGGTGCGGTCCGTCGGGGCCTCCAACGCCGGGCGCGCCAGATAGGCCGCGCGCAATTCGGGATCCGCGAAGGCCAGCAGCACCTTGCCCAGAGACGTGGCATGCGCCGGATACCGCGTACCCACCCGCGCCGAAGGCCGCAGTGACGAGGGCCGCGCAATGCTGGCAATATAGCTGACCTGCAAGCCGTCCATCACCGCGACCGAAGACGGATCGTCAAAGGTTTCCACCAGCATCTGCACCTCACGGCCCACCAGATCTTCGATCCGATTCGCGGCTGAGTAACCCATGGTCAGCGTCAACACCCGTGGCCCCAGCCTGAATTTGCGCCCCGATTGTCGCACATATCCCAACACCTGCAACGTGTGCAGACAGCGGCGCACCGTGGCGGGGCTGATGCCGGTAAGTGCCGACAGATCCGACAAATTCATCTCGGGGTGGGTGGCATCAAACGCCTCCAGCACCGTCATGGCGCGGGCAATCGCCGTGACGAATTCCTTGTCCGATTGCGCGAACCCATCCACCACACTTGACATTATCAGCAACCCCATTACTTTTTTCGCTATACGAATAACATTTCGCTAGGCGAAAAACAAGCATTTCGAACTCTCGGGAGGAGACGATATGGCAAAAGAAAAGGCAGCCGCAAAGCCTTCAAAGGCGATAAACGGCAACCACCACATCACTGGGATCACCGGCGACGTGGCGCGCAACGTGGAGTTCTGGTCGGGGATCATGGGGCTGAAGTTCATCAAGAAGACGCTGAATTTCGAAACAACCTTCCGCTACCACACCTACTTTTCCGATGCCGATGGCGCGCGTGGCTCGGTTGTCACCTTTCTGGAATTCAACGACGCACCCAAAGCACTGCCGGGTGCCGGCAACCACTTCGCCGCCATGCTGCGTGTGCGGTCAAACGAGGCGCTGGACTATTGGCAGGATCGCCTGACCCAGCACGAGATTTTCTCGGAACTGATCCGTCTGAACCCGACACAACCGCGCCGTTTGCTGTTTCAGGATTACGAAGGCCACAATGTCGAGTTGATCGTCTCGGATGCCAAGGATGCGCCGCAGGCGTTTCCGGCCTCTGAAATTCCGGCGGAGTTTCGGCTGACGGGCATCGAAGGCATCCGGTCCTGCGCCACGCTCGATGATCTGGCCCCCTATGCCCAGCACATGGGTGGCGTGCGCAACGACCAGTACGGCCGTTGGGAGATCAACGGCGAAACCCGCTCGGCCCGTTGGTACACAGCCCCGGTTCCGAACCGGCCGTTTCAGGAATTCGCGCAAGGGGTCTGGCACCATCTGGCTATCGACGCCGATGACCAATTGCAGGGCTGGCGCGATTGGGCCAACGCAGGCCCGATCCCCACGACGCCGGTCTACGATCACTACGTCTTTGACAGCGCCTACACGATGACGCCCGGAGGCGTGATCGAATTGTGCAACGACCGCCCCGGCCTGACCTTTGACCAAAAACCCGAAGAACTGGGCGAGCGTCTGGCCCTTGCCCCGCGCGTCGAACCGCTGCGGCGGCGTCTGGAAACCGAGTTGGCGAAAATCGTCAACCCGCGCAATCCCGACGGATCGCTGAAGGCCAACGCATCGCGCGCGGCCTGAAGCCTGTAACGGGGTGGCCCATGCGCCCCCCCGCCCCCCATTAGGAGACCGCCCATGAAGATCGGCCCGGACTCGACGCGCCAAACCCGCATTTCCACAGCGACCCATGATCAGATCGTCGTGCGCGGGCATGATCTGTGCACCGACCTGATCGGCACGGTCAGCTTCACTGATCATATGTGGCTGTTGGTGACGGGCATTTTGCCGACCAGACCGCAATCGCGCGCGCTGGACGCCTGTCTTGTGGCGATTGCCGAACATGGGCTCGTGCCATCGGTGCAGGCCGCCCGCATGACCTATGCTGCGGCCCCCGAGGCATTGCAGGGCGCGGTGGCGGCGGGGCTTTTGGGCTGTGGGTCGGTGATCCTTGGGGCGGCTGAAAACGCCGCCCGCTTTCTGGCCGAGGCGCAGCAGGGCCAAGGGTCGGCCGAGGACCGCGCCCGCGCCACCATCCTGCGCTACCGTGGTGACAAACGTGCCATCCCCGGCTATGGCCATCCGCTCCACAAGGCTGAAGACCCGCGCACCACCCGTCTGCGGCAGGTTGCGGTGGACACTGGTCAGCACGGCGCGCATTGGCAAGCCGCCGCTTTGGTCGAGCGCCTGCTGCCAGAACTGACGGGGCGAACCCTTACGCTCAACGTCTCGGGCGCGATCCCGGCCCTGATGATGGATGCGGGCTATCCGCTGCTGGCCATGAAGGGCGTGCCGCTGCTGGCCCGCACGGCCAGCCTGATCGCGCATCTGCTCGAGGAAACCACAGCCCCCATCGGTTTTGCGCTGTCCGAAGCCGGGTCCAAGGCCATCGGCTATGACGGGCTGTTGCCAGACCATGGCCCCCTTGCCGGAAAGGCAGCCGAATGAAGGGCCCTTTGCACGGAATTCGCATCGTCGAACAGGGCACGTTCATCACCGGTCCCTGCTGCGGCATGATGCTGGCCGACCTTGGGGCCGACGTCATCAAGATAGAAACCCCAGGGACAGGCGACCCCTACAGGTCCTACCAAACCGGTATCTATTCCCCGCATTTTCAGGCCTATAACCGCAACAAACGCTCGATCACGCTGGACCTGAAATCCACCGATGACGCCAAATTGCGCGATCAACTCGTGGCCACCGCCGACGTGTTCATCCAGAACTTCCGCCCCGGTGCGGCCGAACGCATGGGCGCAGGTGCGGAACGGTTGATGGGGCTGAACCCCGGCCTTGTCTACACCTCGATCTCGGGCTTTGGCGCAACCGGCCCTTACGCCGGACGCCCCACCTATGACTCGGTCGCGCAGGCGCTGTCGGGCTTTCTGTCGGTGGTGACAGACCCAGAGGACCCCCGCTTCCTTGGACCCGCGCTGGCCGATGCCATCACCGGCATTTACGCCGCCTATGGCACCCTTGGCGCGCTGGTCGAACGTGGCCGCACCGCGCGTGGGCGGCATGTGGAGGTGTCTATGATGGAGGCGATGGCGCATTTTGCGCTGGAGCCCTTCACCGCGCTTTTCGCCCTTGGCAAGGCCCCCGGCCCGAATGACCGGCCCCGGCTGGCACAGGCCCATATCCTGCGCACGAAGGATGACCGGATGGTCGTCATCCATCTGTCCAGCCTGGATAAATTCTGGGACGAACTGACCGAGGCGCTTGAGTCCCCTCACCTGCGCACCGACCCGCGCTTTGCCACCCGCCTGAACCGCGTGGAAAACTTCGACGCCCTGCATGATGCGTTGAACGCCATCACCCGCACCCGCAACCGCGCGGCTTGGGTGGCGGCGATGGATGGCCGCGACGTGCCTTTTGCCGCCGTCAACTCCATCGCCGAAGCTGCCGCCGACCCGCAAGCCGCCGCACTGGAGTTGATCGTTCCCATGGTCCGCGACGGTGATGATGCCGCCAGCCACACCGTGCGCCCGCCCATCACTCTGGACGGTCAGCGCCAAATCCGGGTCCGTCCGGCGCCCCGGCTCAATGCCGACGGCCCTGCCATCCGCGCCGCCCTGCAAAAAACCAACCACTGGCCCGACGCGCCGCCAACCGCCGATCGCGACGCCGCCTGAATCCATCTGCCAACAAGGAACCCCAACGATGACGAAAATGCTGGTCCTCTACTACTCAAGCTATGGCCATACCGAGAAGATGGCGATCGCCGCCGCGGCAGGCGCCCGCAATGCCGGGGCCGAGGTGTCGCTGAAGCGCGTGCCAGAATTGGTGCCACAGGATCTGGCCAAGGCGTCCTGGTACAAGATGGAGCAAGAGGGCGACGTCGCCGATCCGGCAGAACTGGGCAATTACGACGGCATCATCTTCGCCACGCCCACCCGCTTTGGCATGATGGCCGCGCAGATGAAGAACTTTCTCGACATGACCGGCGGGTTGTGGGCCACCGGAGCCCTAGAAGGCCGCGTCGGCACCGCCATCGTGTCCACCGCCGCCCAGCACGGCGGGTCCGAGGCCGCAGCACTTAGCTTTCACACCGTCATGCTGCATCACGGGATGGTCATCGTTGGCCTGCCCTACAGCTATGGCCCGCAGAACGGCTCGGAAGAGGTCAAGGGTTGCTCGCCCTACGGCGCGTCCACCATCGCCAACTCTGACGGATCGCGTCAGCCGTCCAAGATCGAGCTGGACGGCGCTGCTTATCAGGCGGCTTACGCCACCCGCGTTGCCGCAGCATTGGCCGCAGCCCGCAACTGACGCGTGCCGGTCTGACAGGCTGCCGAGTGCGGCCCGATCCATAGCCCAAGCTGATGATACATTGCGTCATCGGCTTGGGCTATCACCGCTGATCCTGCTTCTTTCTCACCATTAGGCGAAACGCCACAGGTGCCAGAACGATGACGAACAGGATGCGCACGACATGATGCAAGGCCACGAATGCCACATCTGCGTTGATGGCCAGTGCGATCAACCCCATTTCAGTCAGGCCCCCCGGTGCCAGCGCCAGCAATGCCTGATCGGTTCGCACACCTGTCAAAGCCTGCATCGCCGATCCGGCCCCAAAGGCCAGTCCCAGTGTCAACACCGTTGCCCCGACACTCAGTGCGGCAGCCGGTGCGAGCGTTCTTACCCCGACTCCCAGAAAACGCGCGCCAAGGATGGTGCCCAGAATGACTTGTGCCGAGTTGACCAGCAAGGTTGGCGGCACGCTTTGGGTGACCCCGCTCAGATGCAAGACCGCCGATACCAGCAATGGCCCCAAGAAGGTCGGAGCCGGAAAGCGCAGCCATTTCCCCAGCAGCCCGCCCAGAACAGCCGAAGCCAGCATCACCGCTGCATCAGGCCATGACAGTTGCGACTGGGCATGACCGGCCATGGAACCAACTGCATGGCCTTCGATGATGCGAAACCAAAAGGCGATCAGGGCGATCGTCACCACAATGCGCAGGCTGTGGGCCAGAATGATCGGCGTTGGCTGGGCCCCGCTGGCCTCACCGATCTCGATCATCTCGCTCAGGCCGCCCGGCATGCCGGCGAAATAGGCCGTGACCCAGTCCAGCCGCCCGACAAAGCGGTAAAACGGCACCACGACCAAGGCCACAACCATGACATAGACCATCAAGATCGCGACCGTGCCGGTCCACGCTCCGGCTTGCACCAGCACTTCGGGGGTAAAGCGCGACCCCAGCAAGACCCCGATCACGGCGACGACAATGGGCCTGACACTGGCCGGAGCCATGACCGGCACATTGGCGATGGCGGCGAACATCGTCGCAAACAGCGCGCCCAACATCCAGGGCAGAGGCAGGGTCAGCATGTAAAAGGCCAGACCTCCGGACAACCCGATGCCAAGCGCAAGACCGATCCGCAGCAGGGTATTCATATTGGTCTGTCCGGGATAAGGGCGGCGAGTCCGCAGAGTTCAGCGATATTTCTCGATGAAGGCATCAATGTCCAGCCTTCGGATATCGGGCAATGCCGCCTTCAGGCTGGCGTGATCCCAATCCCACCACGCAATCTCTTGCAGGGCCTCGGCCTGATGCGGGGCAAACCGCCACTTCAAATGCCGCGCCGGTACACCACCGACAATCGCATAGGGTGGCACATCTTTTGAAACGACTGCGCCTGCGCCGATCACCGCCCCGTTGCCCACGCGCACGCCGGCCAGAATGGTGACGCCATGGCCGATCCAGACATCGTGGCCGATCGTGACCCAATGATCCCGACGCCACTGAAAGAAGTCGTCATCATCCTCGCCAAGCCCAAATTGCGCGGCGCGGTAAGTGAAATGATGTTGGCTTGCCCGCCAGGTTGCATGGTTGCCGGGATTGATCCGCACCCCTTCGGCAATCGAGCAGAATTTGCCAATGGTGGACCAAACCACATTCCCGCCTTTGACGATGTAGGAATAGTCGCCAAACCCCACCTCGCGCAGGGTCACATGCGCCATGACTTCGGTCCATTTGCCCAAGGTGCAATCGACCACTGTCGCGGTGTCGTGAATGTTGGGGGCTTCGGTCAGCAGTTTGGTCATGCGTTCAATCCATCAGCAGGTGGTGACAGGCGACGGGAGTGTCGCCGTCGAGGGACAACAGAGTAAGGCCAGCTTGGCGAGCGCCTGCCTTTAGGCGCAGGGTCGAGGTTCAGGACGGTGCTGGGCTTGGTCGAACCCGCCGGTGAATTTGTGGTCCGGAGGGCCGCAGTCCAACCGTTCGGCCATCGCGCGGGCGATGCGGATGGCGCGGGTCAGATCGAAGCCCTCACCAGCGCTGGCACGCGCCTCTTGTGCCAGTGCCAAAGCAACGCGGGCATGGCGCGACCGGGCGGGATGAAAGATGGCCTTGGGGTGGCTGCCGGGGGTAAGCTGACACCGTATCGAACGCTTACGTCCTTGGCATCGGGGACAACCACCAGAATCTCTGGTCCCGAGGTCGGCTCGACCAGACGGCGCTCGATGCCTTCGTTGCCGGACACAACGACTTCAACGGGAAATGGCATCACCGAACCCCTTCCCAGGTACCGATGAACTGCGCACGCACCAGACCGGACAGCCAGTCGATCACATAGACCATGGCGATGATCAGGAAGATGATCGACCATGCTTCGTCCCAACGGTAAGCGCCGATCCGGTCGGACAGCAGGAAGCCGATGCCACCAGCGCCAACGATTCCCAGAATGGTGCCCGACCGCACATTGGATTCGAAGTTGTAAAGTGTGATCGATAACAGAACTGGCAGAACCTGCGGCAGCACCGCAAAGCGGATGGATTGCGAACGGCTGCCACCTGCAGCCACCACGCCTTCAACCGATTTTTGCGACGTGTTCTCAATAGCTTCGGCGTAAAGCTTGGCCAGAACCCCGATTTCACCGACGGCAATGGCCAAGACGCCCGCAAGCGGCCCAAGCCCGAAAGCACGGATGAAGATCAGCGCAAGGATCAGCGTTTCAAACGCACGGATGATGTCGAACCCGCGCCGCACGGAGAACCGCAGAACCGGCAGGCGGTTGATGTTCTTGGCCCCCAGAAAACACAGTGGAAAGGCAATGACCGCGCCCAGCAGCGTCCCAAGAAAGGCCATCGACAGGGTCTCGCCCAGACCTTTCAGGATCTCGGAAAACTCGACCCATGTGGTCCAGATGTGGGGCGGGAACATGAAGGACAGCACGCGCCCCAGACGGCCCATCCCCTCCCAGAGGCGCAAAGGCGAGAAGCCGAAGTCGTAAAGGCACCAGCAGAACAGCAGCCCGAACCCGGTCCACAGGGCAATGCGCCGCAGACGGACCGAAAGCGGCGCGCGGAAGGCCAAAGGGTGCTCGGCGCGGGCGCGGGCGATGTCTTGGGGCTGAATGGCGTTGAGGATCATGCTGTGGTTCCGTTTCCAATGACCCGGTGGCGCAAGGCCTCGGACGCGCGGTCGATCACGATCACGGTGACAAGGATGACCATGAACAAAGCCGAAAGGTTGGTATATTCCTGATAGGACATTGCGGTGCGGAACTCTTGTCCCAGGCCTCCCGCGCCGACATAGCCGATGATGGACGAGGCGCGCACGTTGATTTCAAACCGCAGCAAGGTGTAGCTGAGGATATTGGGCAGCACCTGCGGCACGGCCCCGTAGCGGATGGTGTCAAACCACGATCCGCCCGCGGCCTTGATCCCATCCAATGGCCGCATGTCGATGTTTTCATTGGCTTCAGAGTAAAGCTTGCCAAGCGCCCCTGCTGTGTGCAGTCCAATGGCCAGCACCCCCGCCATAGGGCCGACGCCAAAGCAGAACACAAAGATCAATGCAAAGACCAACTCGGGAACCGTGCGCGCGATCTCCAGATACCGGCGCGACAACCACAACACCCAAGCGTTGGGCGACAGATTGCGCGCCGCCGGAAAGGAAAGGATGAACCCGCCGACCACACCGAAAACGGTGGCCATGAACGCGATCAATATGGTTTCCAGCAAAAGCTGTGCCCAGATCTGCCAGCGCCCGAACCATGCAGCAAGATCACTGCCCAACGTTGCCCAACTCAGGTCAGGAATGGTTTTTGCAACATATTCGCCCAACCGCGGCAATCCCGCACCAATCACCCAACGTTCGGCGCGTGATCCGTCGGCCAGCGTGACCTGTGTGATCTTGAAGAAGTTCGACGCCTCGGCCGTCAGCAAGAAGAAGGCCAAAAGCACGATCGTCACTGCCGCAAAGGCCAATCGTGTCTTGCGGCGCAGTTGCGCAAAGTCGCGCTCAAAAGCCAGAATTGCAGCGGACATGGGGTTTCCCGACAAGGTTGGGGCGGGCCATTTCGGCCCGCCCTTCTGGAGTGTGATCCAGCGATCAGCCGCGGTTGGCCTTGAACCAGTCGCGCATGTCGACGATCCACTGATAACGATCGTGGTTGACCTCGATGTAACCCTTGGCGGTTGAATCATCGGCGCCAGTCATCTCCTTGAACGCTTCGGGCGCAGCGGTCGGGGTTGCCATGACCGCTGCCTTCATTTCGTCGATCAGGCCTTGCGGCAGGTTTCCACGTGCGGTGAAGGGGCCAGAGGTGATTTCGGGACTGGTCCAGATCACGCAGGCTTCGCCTTCCTTGATCATGCCCTTGGTCACCATCCGCTGCGGAATGCCGCTTTTTTCGTTGTTGATATAGGTGGCGGCGGCATCAAACTGGCCGTTGACCACACCGGCAACACCGGCTTCATGGCTGCCCGAGAACGGGATGGCAGCAAAGAACTCTTCGGGTTTGTAGCCCTGCTGAACCAGATTGTAGTAGGGAACATTGTAGCCCGAGGTGCTGTCCGGGTCTGCGAAGGCAAGGGTCTTGCCTTTCAGGTCATCAATTGTCTTCAACCCAGAATCACAGCGCACCATGATCACACCAAAATAACCGGTCGAATCGTCTTCCTGTACCGAGGTCAGCAACGGAACCACGCCGCCTTTCGTTTCGCTGTAAGCGGCGGCATATGCCGACGAGCCAAGGAATGAAAACTCGATCTGACCGGCGGCCAGCGCCTGGATCACGCCGTCATAGTTGCCGGCCGTGAATATCTCGACCTCAACACCCAGCGTCTTTTCCAGATACTCCTGAAACGGGGTGTAGCGGGCGACCCGATCAGATTCATTCTCGCCCGACAGGATGCCGAAGCGAACGATGCGGTAGTCGGTCTTCCAGTCTTGGGCAAAGGCCGGAACGGCGGTCAGCGCAATCAGGGCGGTGGTGGCAAGCAGACGCATGGGAAGGCTCCATTCGGGTGAGGGGTCAGACAGGTTCGCGGGTGCGAAGGGGGTGGGCTGCCGTGGAGGTGACAGCCTCGTTGAATTCGGCCAGACCCTCGCTGCCATAGATGTCGCGCACGACATCGTCGGTCAGTTGGCGGGGGGTGCCGTCAAAGAACACGCGGCCGTCGCGCATCGCGATGATGCGGTGGCAATAGGCGCGTGCCGTATCCAGGGTGTGCAGGTTGACCAGCACCGTGATGCCATCATCACGGTTGATGGCGCGCAGGGCCTCCATCACGCGGGTGGCGTTGCCCGGATCAAGGCTGGCAATCGGTTCATCGGCCAGCATGATACGAGGGTTTTGGACCAGCGCGCGCGCAATCGCCACCCGCTGTTGCTGTCCGCCCGACAAAGTCCCCGCGCGCTGCAGGGCTTGCGGCGCAAGCTCCAGCCGGTCCAAGGCCCGAATGGCTATCGTGCGTTCTGCGTCGGTGAACCGCATCGCCATCGAGGACAGAAAGCCGTGATCCGCCAGACGCCCGACCAACACATTGGTCAGAACATCCATCCGTTCCACCAGATTGAACTGTTGAAAAATCATGGCACAGTCGCGACGCCATTGGCGCAACGCGCGCCCCCGCAATGCGGTAACGTCGGTGCTGCCAAAGACAATCTTGCCCTCGGTCGGGTCGATCAATCG
The DNA here is from genome assembly GCA_044231405.1 of Cypionkella sp. GTDB lineage: Bacteria > Pseudomonadota > Alphaproteobacteria > Rhodobacterales > Rhodobacteraceae > Cypionkella. The sequence goes on from JBIHZO010000005.1 coordinate 21,040, forward strand.
GTTGATCAGGCGCAGCAATGTGGACTTGCCAGCGCCCGAGCGACCGATCACCCCCACAAACTCGCCGGGGCTGATGTCGAGAGTGACCGCATCCACAGCGCGTGTGGAACCGAAACTGCGGCCAAGACCAGTGAGTGAAAGCATGTGTTTTTCCATGCTCTCATGCTGCTTTCGTGGCGCAACAACTCCATGTCGCTCAAATGAAGCCTTGGAGTCCGATTTTTGACAGTGCTGTGTCGCGCGAGATTTAAACCATAAAAATTCAAAGACTTGATTGTCCACCGTTGTTTTTGACACGGAAACATCGCCCGGAATTCAGGGTGACTTGCCCAAATCTCTGCGCGCGAAAACATGATGATATCAAGGCTGCAAACCAACCTGCCAAAAACCCACAACGACTTCAATAAGATGCGCAAAACGACGCCTGATCCGGCTGCGCCCTGTCGCAAATGCGTCATGCCACGATGTGGAAACATTCACATCCATGTAGCGGCGGCGTTACGAAATCTGATTAGCGATTTGTGCAATCGCTGTACAACCGGAGAACAGATATGTCGCTGAAGTCCTTGATGATCGGGACGGCCCTTGCCGTGATCTGCGCAACCACCGCCTCTGCCGAAACATGGAATATTGCTGTGACCGACGTGGAAGGTCTGGAGCGTCTTCAGGCCGAATGGGGACCGTTCAAGGTTGCTCTGGAAGCTGCAACCGGCGAAACCTTCGAGTTCTTTCCGGTGGCTTCGCGCACGGCGTCGGCCGAGGCGTTGCGCGGTGAAACGGTTGATTTCGTCATCACCGGTCCAGCGGAATACATCGTCATCAACACCCTGACCAAGGCCACCCCGCTGATCGGCTTTGGACGCCCCGACTATCGCTGCGCCGTCATCGTGCGCGCCGATGCGGGCATCGACAGCATGGACGACCTGAAGGGCAAGAAAGTGGCCTTTGGTGACATCGGCTCGACCTCGAACATGCTGTGCCCGATGCAGTTGATGGCCGATTATGGTGTCAGCCCGGTGACCGACATCGAAGCGATCCACACCGCGCGCAACATCGCGCACGAGGCGCTGAAAGCCGGCGACGTGGCTGCCATCGGCATCAACGAAGGCTCTTGGATTTCCTCGGCCCGCGACAAGGACACTTCGGTGCCTTACGGCTTCTTCAAGGTTCTGGCACGTTCGGGTGATCTGCCAAATGACATGCTGCTGGCAGGTGCCCATGTTCCTGCCGAAGTTCAGGCGCTGGTGCGCGACAGCATCATCGGCAAAAAGGCCGAAATCATCGCCGCCATCACCACCCATGAAGAGAACGGCAAGTATGTCGGCATGGATCTGGTGACGATCGAGGATGCCAGCTATGACGTGGTGCGGTCCATGTACACCACCGCAGGCTATCCGCAGTTCGACAAGTTCCTCGGAGAGTAAGTCGTGCCGCTTGACCACCCCGGTTTGCGGCGTGGAAACCAGACTGGCCTGCGGGTTATGGACCTGCAGGCCAAAGGCCTTGCCAAACGCTTTGGCACCGGCGCACCGGTTTTCTCAGACCTCAACTTCAGCATTCCGCAGGGCGATTGTGTGGCGCTTGTCGGGGCCAATGGCACTGGCAAGTCCACACTTCTGCGCTGTTGCCTTGGCCTCATCATCCCGGATGCCGGACAGGTGTCGCTGTTGGGCGAGACGCTGACCGATCTTGGCGGTGCAGCTAGGCGGGCCCTGCGTGCCCGAACCGGGCTGGTTGGACAAAAGCACAACCTTGTGCCGCGTCTGTCAGTGCTGTCGAATGTGATCCACGGCTTGCTGGGGCGGCATTCCGGCCCGCGATACTGGATGCAAGGGCTGGCCCCGGCAGAGGCGCGCGCCGCAGCCATGGCCGCCTTGACCAAGGTCGGACTGGCGCATCTGGCCCTGCGCCGGTCCGATCAGCTTTCCGGCGGTCAAAGCCAGCGCGTCGCCATTGCCCGCGCTTTGGTCGGCAACCCGCGGTTTCTGGTGGCGGACGAGCCCTGCGCCTCGCTGGACCCGCAAGCGGGCGAAGAGGTGATGGCGCTGTTCATGTCATTGGTAAAGCGCGAAGGCGTCACCGTTCTTTTCACATCGCACAATGTGCAGCACGCTCTGAGCTATGGCGACCGGATTTTGGGTTTGCAGGGCGGGCGGATCGCGATTGATGCACCTTCGGCAGACGTCACCCCAACGGAAATGGCCCAGCTTTATGGATAGCCCGTCGCACGCCCTGCCCCATCGCTTTGGCCGCCCCGGTGCTGTCAGCTTTGTCAGCTATGTCATAGCCGCCTTGCTGATCCTGTGGTCTTTGGAGGGCGCGGGTTGGTCACTGGACCGACTGTTGTCATCGCCGCCGAAACTGGCCGATTTCTTTTCCCGCGCCTGGCCACCGTCCACCCACAACCTTGACCGGCTGGCGTGGAAGATGGTGGAAACCTTGCAGATCGCGGTGGCCGGGGCGGCCATCGGGATCGTGTTGTCACTGCCGATTGCCCTATTGGCCGCGCGGGGGGTTCTGGTGGGGCGCGGCGTCAATCAACTGGTGCGCGTCTTGCTGGGCTTCATCCGCGCGGTGCCCGATCTGGCCTGGGCGCTGGTGTTCGTGGTGGCGGTCGGCTTGGGCCCATTCTCGGGCATGCTGGCCATCGCCATCGACACCATCGGCTTTTGTGGCCGCTTTTTCGCCGATGACATGGAAAACACCGACCCCGGTCCGGCCGAGGCCTTGACCGCCACGGGGGCAAAGCGCCTTGACATCGCGGCCAGCGCCATCATCCCCGCAGCGCTGCCTGCTTTCGTGTCGACCTCGCTGTTCGGGTTGGAAAAGGCAGTGCGGTCATCGACAATCCTTGGCCTTGTTGGCGCAGGCGGGATCGGGATCGAGCTGAAGGTGGGTTTTGATCTTTTCGACTATCCAACCGCACTGACCGTGATCCTGATGATCGCAGTCGTGGTGATCGGGGTGGAACAAATCGGCGCGGTGCTGCGTCAGAAAATCATAGGAACGTCACGATGAAAACCGACACCGCGCATGTTTATTGGGGCACCGAATGGGCGCAGGCCGATGGCACCTCGAAATGGGAACAGGCCGAGCCGGAAGTGATGCATTTTGCCGAAACTCTGCCTGCGGGGGCGGTGGTGCTGGACCTTGGCGCAGGCGTTGGGCGGCATGCACTGGCACTGGCGCGGCAGGGCTTTGCCGTGGCGGCACTGGACGCGGCACCCGAGGGGATTGCTGAAATCAACCGCATCGCGACCGCCGA
>JBIHZO010000137.1:0-8257 GCA_044231405.1 Cypionkella sp.
AGGGTTGTCGGTGTCCCACACGATTGGAGAGCGGCTGATTCTGGAGATCACCGAAAGTTCGGCCATGCTGGTGCCGGAAATCGTGGTGGCCTTCATGGACGATTTGCAGCGCGAAGGCATCGCTTTTGCCTTGGATGATTTTGGCTCAGGGTACACAGCCATCCGCTATTTCAAGGATTTCTTCTTTGATATCATGAAGATAGACGGCCAATTCGTGCGCGGCATTGATCGCGATTCCGACAATCAGGCGCTGACAGCGGCCTTGCTGTCCATTGGCAAGCATTTTCACATGTTCACCGTGGCCGAAGCCGTCGAAACTGTGGCCGAGGCCGAGACTCTGCGGGCGATGGGGGTGGATTGTCTGCAAGGCTATCTCTTCGGTGCACCGACGATGAAGCCGAATTTTGAGGGGGCGGAATTGCGGAAAACCGCTTGAGGTTGCCCCTGCGTCAATGCGGCCTGTTTGGAAAACTTGCTTTTCAATCGGTGCGCGCCTACGGCATGCTGCAGAGCGGCGCAGCACAGGTTGCGCATGGGATTTGATTGGGAGAGGGCGCAAAACATGACCAATGTTGTAATCGTTGCGGCGGGGCGGACCGCTGTGGGCAGCTTTAACGGCGCGTTTGCGTCAACCCCGGCGCATGAACTGGGTGCCGCGATGATTGAGGGCGTGATTGCCCGTGCAGGCATCGACAAGGCCGAAGTGGCCGAAACCATTCTGGGTCAGGTTCTGACCGCTGGCCAAGGCCAGAACCCGGCCCGTCAGGCGCATATCCGTGCAGGCCTTGCCAAGGAAGCCAGCGCCTGGTCGCTGAACCAGGTTTGCGGTTCGGGTCTGCGCGCTGTGGCTTTGGGCGCGATGCATGTGCAACTGGGTGATTCGAATATTGTTCTGGCCGGTGGTCAGGAAAGCATGTCGCTGTCGCCGCATGTTGCGCATCTGCGCGCCGGGCAAAAAATGGGCGACATGAACTTCATCGACAGCATGATCCGTGACGGGCTGTGGGATGCGTTCAACGGCTATCACATGGGGATCACGGCGGAAAACGTCGCCAACCAGTGGCAGATTTCCCGCGAAATGCAGGACGCCTTTGCTGTGGCAAGCCAGAACAAGGCCGAAGCCGCGCAAAAGGCGGGCAAGTTCAAGGATGAGATCATCGCGTTCACCATCAAGACCCGCAAGGGCGACGTGGTGGTCGATCAGGACGAATACATCCGCCACGGTGCAACCTTGGAATCGATGCAGAAACTGCGCCCGGCTTTCACCAAAGAGGGCTCGGTAACCGCGGGCAATGCCTCTGGCCTGAATGACGGCGCGGCGGGCGTTCTGCTGATGTCCGAAGCCGATGCGGCCAAACGCGGTTTGACCCCGCTGGCGCGGATTGCGTCTTATGCAACCGCCGGTCTGGACCCGTCGATCATGGGCGTCGGCCCGATTTTTGCCAGCCGCAAGGCACTGGAAAAAGCCGGCTGGAAGGCTGCCGACCTTGACCTGATCGAAGCGAATGAGGCCTTTGCGGCACAGGCTTGTGCGGTGAACAAGGACATGGGCTGGGACACCAGCAAGGTCAATGTCAACGGCGGCGCGATTGCGATCGGCCACCCGATTGGTGCCTCGGGCGCGCGCATCCTGAACACGCTGATCCATGAGATGGGCCGTTCGGGTGCGAAGAAAGGTCTGGCAACCTTGTGCATCGGTGGTGGCATGGGCGTGGCAATGTGCATCGAACACGCCTGATCGCTGGCGACATTTTGCACTAAATTGAAAGGAAGGGGCGCAATATTATTGTGCCCCTTCCTGCATTTAGGTAACAAGATTTCAAGGGAATGACTCTAGGAGGAGGATTAGATGGCGAAGGTTGCACTGGTGACGGGAGGGTCGCGCGGCATTGGCGCTGCCATTTCGGTGGCGCTGAAGGCGGCGGGTTATACGGTGGCCGCGAATTATGCGGGCAATGACGAGGCGGCGGCGGCCTTTACGGCGGCGACGGGGATTGCCACCTACAAATGGTCGGTGGCCGACTACGACGCCTGCGTCGCGGGAATAGCGCAGGTTGAGGCCGAACTGGGTCCGGTTTCGGTGCTGGTCAACAACGCCGGCATCACCCGCGATTCGATGTTCCACAAGATGACCCCCGGGCAGTGGAAAGAAGTCATCGACACCAACCTGACCGGCCTGTTCAACATGACCCATCCGCTGTGGAATGGGATGCGCGACCGCAAGTTTGGCCGGGTGATCAACATTTCCTCGATCAACGGGCAAAAAGGGCAGGCGGGGCAGGTGAACTATTCCGCGGCGAAATCTGGTGATCTTGGCTTTACCAAAGCCTTGGCGGCAGAAGGCGCGCGCGCAGGCATCACCGTGAACGCGATCTGTCCGGGCTACATCGGCACCGATATGGTGCGTGCGATTGACGAAAAAGTGCTGAATGAGCGAATCATTCCGCTGATCCCGGTGGGCCGTCTGGGCGAACCCGAGGAAATCGCGCGCTGCGTCGTGTTCCTGGCGGCAGATGACGCGGGCTTTATCACGGGTGCCACCTTGTCGGCCAACGGCGGGCAGTACGTGGTCTGAGCCACCACCTTTGCAACGGCGGCGCGGCAGGGCAACCTTCCGCGCCGTTTTTCTTGGATTTTCGGTTGCGCGTTGCCTACAGTCACGCCAAAAGCGGGACAATGATGGCGACACCCCCCATTCTTATTCGGAGCTTGCCCGAACGGCATGTGCCCTTGGCGCAAGCCTTGGCATGGGCGGCGAAAAAGCGCGGGATCAGCCGTTGGCGGATTGGCTTTGATATTGTCAAGCGACTGATTGGGCGGCAGAAATTGCTGCCAGATGACTACTTCATGTTTGGCTTGCATCGGGGCGAACTGTCAAATGCTGACCGTGACTGCTTTGTTGGGGCCCGCGCTGTAAAAGCGTTGAACAAGGCCTTGGTTCCCAAGTCAGGTGGCTTGGGCGAACTGCTCAACGACAAGGTCAAGATGGCGATGGTGCTGGAACGCGCCGGGCTGCCGACCACCGAAATTCGCGCAGTCTATGTGACACAGGGTGCGCCCGGGCCCTGGCCGATCTTGTGCAGCGCTGCAGAAATCGCCGCCTATCTGTTGACACCCGGCCATTTGCCAGTGTTTGGCAAACCGATGGTGGGATCGCGCAGCGTCGGTGCGGTGTCGATTGTGGCGGCACAGGGTGATCAGGTGGAATTGGGCGACGGGCGGTGGGTGGCGGCGCTGGACCTGGCTCAGGAGATTGTGGTAGCGTTCGGCAATGGCTATATATTTCAAGAGCTTCTGCGCCCTCACCCCGAGATAGAGCGGTTGTCTGGCCCGGCGATTGCCTCTATCCGGGTGATGACCTTGTGGCTGAACGGGGCGGCAGTCCCGCTTTACGCCATGCTGCGCTTGCCGGGCAAAGGCGCGATGGCGGATGATCTGGGCGCTGGCGCTGCCAATACCATTGCCTCGCTGGATATGGCGACGGGGCGTATCGTCAGGGCGCATTTCGCGGATCACTTGGGGGGCACCACGGTGGATGTCTCGCCGGTTACGGGGGTGACATTGGTGGGTGCGATTGTGCCAGACATCGCGCGGGTGCTGGGACTGGCAAAGCAGGCACACGCGATGTTCGCGCAGCATGGGGCGATTGGCGCAGATGTTGTGCTGACCGATCGCGGGCCGATCATCAATGAACTGAACCCAAGCCCTTTGCAGGGCAACCTTCAAAGGGCCGAACACAGGGGGCTGCTGAACCCCGATTTCCGCCCGCTTTTTCTGCAGGCCTTGGCTGAAAAGGGCATCACGAGACGTCGGCGCGGCTTGCCGTTGCCATGACTCGCGCCAAGGCCACCTCTGTCGGGTTCACTGCGGTTCTGATGTGGGCGCTGCTGGCGTTGTTCACCATCGGGTCGGCCCCGGTGCCGCCGTTCTTGCTGAACGCGCTGTGCTTTGGGATTGGCGGGTCGATCGGGCTGGCGTGGACCATGGCGGGTGCTGGGCTTGGGGTGTTGCGCGGCGTGTCGTGGCGTGTCTATGCCTTTGGCACGATTGGGCTTTTCGGCTATCATTTTTTGTATTTCACCGCGTTCCGGCTGGCACCAACGGCCGAAACCGGTTTGATTGCCTATCTCTGGCCGCTGTTCATCGTGCTGCTGTCCGGATTTTTGCCCGGTGAAAAGCTTGGCTTCCTGCACATTCTGGGCGCGCTGACAGCCTTTGGCGGGGCGGCTTTGATTGTGGTGGCGCGCGGTGGCGACGCCCAAGGGTCGGCCTTGGGGCTGCTGCTGGCTTTTGCCTGTGCCGTCACTTGGGCCGCCTATTCTGTGCTGTCGCGGCGGTTGGGGATGGTGCCGACCGAAAGCGTGACGGTGTTCTGCCTGGCCACGGCGGCGCTTTCGGTGGTGGCCCATCTGTTGACCGAGCAGACGGTTTGGCCGCAGGGCGCGCTGGGCTGGCTTTCGGTGCTGGCACTGGGCATCGGCCCGGTGGGGGCCGCGTTTTTCACTTGGGATATCGGGATGAAAAAGGGCGACATTCAGCTTTTGGGCGTGGCGTCTTACGCAGCACCTTTGCTGTCCACGCTGGCCCTTGTTGCGGCTGGTATTACCGAAGCCAGTACCACCATCGCGATCGCGGCGGCCTTGATCGCAGGGGGAGCGGCGCTGGCGGCACGCGCCAGCGCCAAACAGCCTTAGTGGCCGCCCAAACGGTTGATTTCCTCTTTCAACTTCAGCTTTTGCTTTTTCAGGTCTGCAATGTGCAGGTCATCGACGGCCGGCGCGCGTTGCGCTTTCTCGACCACGTCCGACAGATGTTCATGCTTCTTTTTCAGTTCGACGATGTGGGAAGCGACAGTCATGCAAATCCTCCATTTGATCGGTCCGATGGGTCGATAGCATCACAGTTTTGCCCGGCTGTCACCAAATCTTCACACAGGCCCTGAGGCTATCTCGCTCAAATCAGCGGAATTCGTCCGACAGGCTGCTGCCCATGCGCAGGATTTCGTTGGCGCGGGGGGTATAGCTCTCGCGGTCGCCGTCATGGGTGGGGCCTTGATGGATGACAAAGGGGGGCAGCAGACGAAAGGCGGCGCGTCCGGTCTTGCGCGCCCGCAACAGGATGCGCAGGGCAGGGCGGCCTGCCCGCGGGGTCAGGGGCAGGACGGCGGCAGAGCCAAGTTTCGTTTCCATCGCGGCCAACACCTCGGGCAGGCCATCGGCGCCACAGATCAGGGTCAGCCAACCGCCGGGGGCAAGGCGGGGCGTGGCGGCCTTAACCCATTGACCCAAAGGGATTTCCGCTCGCAGGGCCGTGTCACGGCCCGTGTTGGGAGATGGGGTTCCGCCGCGCGGATAATAGGGTGGGTTGGCGATGACGTGATCAAACCCGATGCGCAGCGCGCGGGGCATATCGGCCAGATCGCCACATTCCACCTGCATTGGGATGCCATTTTCAACCGCATTGCGGCGGGCAAGGGCGGCGTAGTCCGGTTGCAGCTCCAGCCCGAACAGCCGCAGATCCGGCACGCGGGCGGCAAGGCACAGTGCCGCAGCCCCAACCCCGCAGCCCATGTCCAGCACGGTCTGGCCCGGTAGGGCCGGGCAGGCGGCGGCCAGCAGGACCGGGTCAGTGGCGGCCCGGTAGCCCCGGCTCGGCTGCCACAAGTGCAGCTTGCCGCACAGAAAGGCATCGTGTGTCAGATTGTCCATCACAGCCCGTCCGGGATGCCGAGATCGGCCATGATTGCCCGCGCCAGGAAGTGATCGCGGTCGGCCACCATCAGGCGGCGCGGCAATATGCCAAGGCCTCCTTCCAGCGCGCTCATGTGGACGTCCATCACAAAGCTGTCTATACCCTCGCCTTCAAGCAGGGATTGGGCAAAGGCGATCACGGTGGGATCGTTGGTGCGCAGCAAAAGCTTCATGCTATGGGTTTACGCGGGGCAGCGCCCCAAAGTCGAGGCCGTTTGACGGCAAAAGGGTTGGGGATGGGTTTGGACGAAATCGCACAGAAACCACATGATCGGCTGGCGGATTATCTGTCCGTGGATATGGATGCGGTCAACGCGCTGATCCGCGAACGGATGGCCAGCAAGCACGCCCCGCGCATCCCGCAGGTGACGGCGCACTTGGTCGAGGCGGGCGGCAAGCGCCTGCGCCCGATGCTGACGCTGGCTGCGGCGCGGCTGTGTGGTTATGGCGGCCCCTATCATGTCCATCTGGCGGCGACGGTGGAGTTCATTCACACGGCGACCCTGCTGCATGACGATGTGGTTGATGAAAGCGAACGGCGGCGGGGGCGGCCCACGGCGAACCTGCTGTGGGACAACAAATCCAGCGTTTTGGTGGGCGATTATCTGTTCGCGCGCGCGTTTCAGTTGATGGTGGAGCCCGGCAGTTTGCGGGTGTTGGATATTCTGGCCAATGCCAGCGCCACGATTGCCGAGGGCGAGGTGTTGCAACTGACCGCCGCACAAGACTTGGCGACCACGGAGGACACCTATCTGCAAGTGGTGCGCGGCAAGACGGCGGCGCTGTTCTCGGCGGCGACCGAGGCGGGGGCGGTGATTGCTGCGGCATCGGATGCCGAAGTGCAGGCGCTGTTCACCTATGGCGATGCCTTGGGCGTGGCGTTTCAGATCGTTGATGATTTGCTGGACTACGGCGGCTCGGCGGCAGTGATCGGCAAGAATGTCGGCGATGACTTCCGCGAACGCAAGCTGACCCTGCCGGTGATCAAGGCGGTGGCTTTGGCCGATGAGGCCGAGCGCGCATTCTGGGTGCGGGTGATCGAAAAGGGCCAGCAGGCCGAGGGCGATCTGGAACAGGCGATGGCGATCATGGCGCGACATGGCACGATGGAGGCGGCGCGGGCGGATGCGCTGGCTTGGGCAGCAACGGCGCAAGGCGCTCTGGCGGTGCTGCCGGACCATCCTTTGCGGGACATGCTGTCGGATCTGGCGGCCTATGTCGTGGCACGGATCAGCTGAGCATCGGCCCTGCCTGCACCCACCATCGGGGCTGGGCGCGGGTGACGATCTGGACGGCGGCTTCGGCCTGTTCTGCCGTGGCGAACATGCCAAAGCAGGTGGCCCCCGATCCTGACATGCGGGCCAGATGACACCCCGCCTGCGCCGCGAGCGCGGTTTTGGCAACGGCGATCTGCGGGGCCAGCGCGACGGCAGGCGTCTCCAGATCATTGCGCTGCTTGGTCAGCCAAGCGGCGAAATCGGGCAGGTTGGCAAAGCGCGGCACGGCGGGCAGGGCTGGATTGCTTTTGTTGGCAAGGGCGCGGAAGACGGTGGGGGTGGGTATGGCCACGCCGGGGTTGACCAGCACCAGATGCGCGGGCGGCAGAGGGGGCAGGGGCGTCAGCACCTCACCCACGCCCTGCATCCGCAGCGGATTGCCTGACAGGCAAACCGGCACGTCGGCCCCCAAGGCCAAAACCGTGGCAGCGTCGGGAAGGGGCAGGCCCCACAGCCGCGACAGGCCCCGCAAAGCCGCCGCCGCGTCCGCAGAGCCGCCACCAATGCCCGAGGCGATGGGCAGGTGCTTTTCCAGATGGATATGCGCGCCAAGGCCCACCCCGAAGGCACGGGCGGCGCGCAGGATCAGGTTGTCCTCATTGGCGGGCAGGTTGGCGGCCTGGGGCCCGCCAAGGGTCAGTCGCAGGTCATCCGCTGCGGTGAAGGTCAGGCGGTCGCCCAGTTCCGCGAAGACCACCAGACTGTCCAGCAGGTGATAGCCGTCGGCCCGTTGTCCGGTGACATGCAGGCACAGGTTGATCTTGGCCGCCGCAAGTTCAGTCATTCGCCGCCGCATCGACGGGTTTCAGCGGGGCCGCCCCTTCGGTTGCCAGCACGGCATCGAGGCCCTTTTCCAGCTTCAACCGGATGCGGGCGGCGTCTTTTTCGATGGGTTCAAACGACAATGCCCGATGCCATTGAAACTCTGCCTCGCGCGTGCGGCCGACGGCCCAATACACATCGCCCAGATGGTCAGTGACAACTGGGTCAACGGGTTCCAGCAACGAGGCCTGCTCCATCGGCACCAAGGCTTCGTCATAGCGGCCAAGGCGATAGTAGGCCCATGCCAAACTGTCCAGAATATAGCCCGAGTCCGGCTGGCCTGCGACGGCACGTTGGATCATCGCCAGCGCCTCGTCCAGCTTTTCACCGCGATCGACAAAGCTGTAGCCCAGATAGTTCAGCACCTGCGGCTGGTTCGGCTCCAACTCCAGCGCTTTGCGCATGTCG
>JBIHZO010000138.1:0-8243 GCA_044231405.1 Cypionkella sp.
GGCCCCAACGGGGCCAAAACAAGGAAGGAATACGATGTTTTACCCAGTTCGCGCGACGCCTGCAATCCGCAACCCGGCGTCATGGCATCACGTTGACGGTAACACCTGCGCCGGAAATCCGATCTGATCGAGGGCGGCGATCAACGCTTCGGGCGCGCCGTGGGCGGTGACCTGGCGGTTGGCCAGATCAACGATGATCGGCGCGGCACCGGGCAGGGCCTGTAGCGCGGCCTCGACCGAGGCTTTGCAATGGCCGCAATTCATATCGGGAACGGAAAGCAGTGTCATGGGGTTCTCCTTTGGCTGCAGGATGAAACGTTCCCGCGCGGCAAGGTCAAGCGGTTTATCTTTCGATTGGGCCTTACCTTCCAGTGACTGGAAACCCCATATGAATGGTAAGGAGTTTGCCATGGATACCAAATCGCTGACCACTTTGCGCCTGAACCTTGAGGGCATGACCTGCGCCTCTTGCGTCGCGCGGGCTGAACGGGTGCTGACGGTGTTGCCGGGGGTGGCGCGGGCGGCTGTGAACCTTGGCACCGAAAGCGCCGAGGTGGATTTTGCCGCCCCGGCCACGCCGCAATCGGTGGCACGGGCCCTGGGGCAGGCGGGGTATCCGGTGCGCCAATCGCACATCACCCTGTCGGTTGAAGGCATGACCTGCGCCGCCTGCACCAGCCGGGTGGAACGGGTGTTGCGGGCGCAGCCCGGCGTTGCGCAGGCGGTGGCCAATCTGGCGACGCGACGGGCCGAGATTGACCTTTGGCAGCCGGTCGATGCGGCGCGTCTGGCGGCCGTGGTGACGCGGGCGGGCTATGCGGCACAGCCGATGGCGGCAGCGGCAGGGCATGATCCCTTGGCCGAACAGCGGCAATTGTGGCGCGATACCGTGGTGGCCGGGGTGTTGACCCTGCCGGTGTTTGTGGCCGAAATGGGTGGCCATCTGATCCCCGGCTTTCACCACTGGCTGCACGCGTTGATCGGGCTGCAAACGCTGTGGCTGATCGAGTTTGCGCTGGTGACGCTGGTTCTGCTGGGTCCGGGGCGGCGGTTCTTCATCAAGGGCATTCCGGCTCTGCTGCGGGCCAGTCCCGACATGAACAGCCTTGTCGCCGTCGGCACCGGGGCGGCTTGGGTCTATTCGACCTTGGTCACGTTCTGGCCGGCCATCATCCCCGCGGATCAGCGCGCCGTGTATTTCGAGGCGGCGGCGGTGATCGTGGTTCTGATCCTTTTGGGCCGCGCCTTGGAAACACGGGCGCGCGGGCGGGCGGGGGCTGCGATTGCGCGGCTTGTGCAACTTGCGCCGCGCACCGCGCGTTTGCTGGCCGAGGATGGGTCGATTTCCGAGGTGGCGGTGGGCAGTCTGACCCCGGGTCAGAAGGTACAGATCCGCCCGGGCGAACGGATTCCGGCCGATGGCGTGGTGACCAGCGGCCATTCGGCGGTCGATTGCTCGATGCTGACCGGGGAGGCTTTGCCACAGGAAAAATCAACGGGCGACGCTGTCACAGGCGGCACGGTCAACGGCACCGGCGGTTTGGTGATGCAGGTGCAACAGGTCGGCGCGCAGACCGTTCTGGCTCGGATCATTGCGCTGGTTGAATCGGCGCAAGGATCAAAACTGCCGGTGCAGGCCTTGGTGGACCGCATCACACTGTGGTTTGTGCCGGTGGTGATGGGATTGGCGGCGCTGACCGTTCTGGTCTGGCTGGTTTTCGGCCCCGGACTGGGGCAGGCGCTGGTCGCCGGGGTGTCGGTTCTGATCATCGCTTGCCCCTGCGCCATGGGTCTGGCGACGCCCGTGTCGATTCTGGTCGGCACCGGGCGGGGGGCGGAACTGGGGATCCTGTTTCGCAAGGGCGAGGCGTTGCAGCGGCTGGAGGCTGTGCAGCGCGTCGCGTTTGACAAGACGGGCACCCTGACCATGGGGCGGCCCGTGGTGCAATCGGTGCAACCCGAGGACGCGGGCGTTTTGGAGATCGCAGCGGCGGTTGAGGTGGGTTCGGAACATCCTTTGGCCGCTGCCGTTCTGGCCGAGGCGTCACGGCGCGGCCTGACGGTGCCCGCTGTCGGGGGGTTTCAGGCGATTCCCGGCCAGGGCGCCAAGGCACTGCTGGACGGTGTCGCGGTGTCGGTTGGGTCATCGCGGATGTTCCCGCAGTTGCCCAAGGCGGTGGCTGAGGCGGCGGAGGCGGCGCAGGCGCAAGGGCAGGGCGTGCTGTTCGTGGCCCATGGTGATGCGGTGATCGGGATGATTACGGTGGCCGATCCGGTCAAACCGACTGCCGCGCAGACGATTGCGGGCTTGGCCACTTTGGGGGTCGGGGCTGTGATGATAACCGGCGACGCCGAACGCACGGCGCGGGGGGTGGCGGGCGTGATCGGCATCACCGATCTGCGTGCGGGCGTGCTGCCCGAGGGCAAGGCCGGGTTGATTGCGGAACTGGGTCAGGGCACGGTCTTTGTCGGAGATGGCATCAACGACGCGCCAGCACTGGCGGCGGCCGATGTGGGCATTGCTATGGGCACCGGAACCGATGTGGCGATCGAGGCGGGGGATGTTGTCTTGATGACGGGCGATCCTTTGGGCGTGGTCAATGCCATCGCATTGTCACGGGCCACCATGCGCAACATAAGACAGAATCTGGTCTGGGCCTTTGGTTACAATGCCGCCCTGATCCCTGTCGCAGCCGGGGTGCTGGTGCCCTTTGGCGGCCCGCAAATGTCGCCAATGCTGGGGGCAGGGGCGATGGCACTGTCGTCGGTGTTTGTGCTGACCAATGCGCTGCGGCTGCGCCGGTTCAAGGGCCAGATCGTCGGGAGAGCAACCCCATGAACATCGCCGACGCCGCCTCTCGGTCAGGACTGCCCGCCAAAACCATTCGCTATTATGAGGACATCGGCCTGATCAAACCCCTGCGCAGCCAGAACGGTTATCGTGCCTTTCGGGAAAGCGATCTGCGCAAGTTGACCTTTCTGGGCCGTGCGCGGGGTTTGGGCTTCTCGATCGAAGAGTGCCGGGCACTGTTGGCGCTTTATGGCGATGAGGGGCGCGCCAGTTCAGATGTCAAAGCGCTGGCGCAGGGTCATCTGGACCAGATCCGCGCCAAGATCACCGAATTGCGCGCGATGGAGGCGACATTGGGCGACCTGATCCACGCCTGTGCCGGGGACGCACGCCCCGATTGCCCGATTCTGACCGGATTGGCGACGGGCAAGGGATGCTGCATCAACGAAGCGGCCCCTTAGCCCAACGCCGCCGCCCAAGGGATCGTCTATGCGACCTTCAGCAGCCCGTGCAGGGCGGTGTTGCCGCCCACCAGATCGGTCAGGCTGACCGCGTCCAGCTTGGCATAGAAACCTTCCAATGCCTCGGCCAGAACACACTTCAGGCGGCAAGCGGCAACCAGCGGGCAGGTTGCCGAGCCATCAGAGCATTCGGTAAAAGGCAAAACGCCTTCAAAGTTGCGAAACACCTCGCCCACCTTGATCGTCTCAGGCGCCCGCCCCAGCATCAGCCCACCTGACCGCCCGCGCAGCGTTTTCAGAAACCCTGCCCGCGCCAACAGGTGAATGACCTGCGCCAGATGGTTTTCCGATGCGCCGCAGGCCTCGGCCACCTCGTGCTTGCGCACGATGCGGTCGGGGTTGACCGCGCAAAACATCAGCGTGCGCATCGCCAGATTGGTCCGTGTTGTCAGCCGCATCGCAGTCCACCCTTGATCTGTTGCTCAAAGCATAGCCCGCCACATAGGTTTTGCCTTGATTCAGATCAGATTGATGATTTGTGCAGGCCATGGGAATTCGGTGGATCGGCAACGATCCGGGCATCTCTTTCTCAAAGCGCTTTGAATTTCACCGCCCCTTTAAGTTCAAAGAAGAATTAACGTGATTTTCATTTATGTTTGCGGTAACAGGAAAGCGGTTTGGGGCCTATCTACCCTGTCTCTGCCGTCGAATCCTTCCGGGCCTTGCTTGACGCGGGCCTCAAGGGGGGTAGGCTGGCCCCGAACCAAGCCAGACCCTAACACCGGACGTGGACATTGACAGACCAAAGCCTGACCCCGACCCAATTGCGTGCCGATGTGCTGCGCCACCTGACCTTTACCTTGGGCAAGGACGCGCCCAACGCCAGCCGCTATGATTGGCGCATGGCGCTGTCTTACGCGATCCGCGATCGGGTGGTCGAGCCGTGGTTTGCGTCAACCAAACGCACCTGGGCCGAGGATCGCAAGCGGGTCTATTACCTGTCGATGGAGTTTCTGATCGGACGTCTGCTGGAAGATGCGACCGTGAATCTGGGACTGCGCGATATCGCGGAAACGGTGATGGCAGGGTTTGGTCAGGATCTGCACGATCTGGTCGAAGGCGAGCCGGATGCAGCCCTTGGAAATGGCGGTTTGGGCCGTTTGGCGGCGTGTTTCATGGAAAGCATGGCGACCGTGGGCTGCCCGGCCTATGGCTACGGCATCCGCTATGAACACGGGCTGTTCCGCCAAAGTTTTCAAGGCGGTCAACAGGTTGAGATGCCTGAAGACTGGCTGTCTCAGACCAACCCCTGGGAGTTTGCCCGCCCCGAAAGCGCCTATGTGATCCCATTCAAGGGCCAGGTGGAAACCCGCGACGGCCGCGATGCCTGGACGCCGGGCGAAACCGTCTTGGCATCGGCCTATGACACGCCGGTGATCGGCTGGCAGGGCAAATGGGCCAACACTTTGCGGTTGTGGACGGCCAAACCGACCAAGCAGTTCGATCTGGAACGCTTCAACCGGGGCGATTACGCGGCAGCGGCAGAACCCGAGGCATTGGCTCGGACTTTGTCCCGCGTTTTGTACCCCGATGACACCACCTATCAGGGCAAGGAATTGCGCTTGAAGCAGGAATTCTTCCTGACCTCCGCCGCGCTGCAAGACATTCTGCGCCGCTTCAAATCCACCCACACCAACCTGCGCGATCTGCCGAAATTCGTCGCCATCCAGATGAACGACACCCACCCCGCGATTGCCGGGCCAGAACTGATCCGCCTGCTGGTCGATGAAAACGGCATGACCTTCGAGGATGCGTTGGAAACCGCGCAGGCCTGCCTTGGCTACACCAACCACACCCTGCTGCCCGAGGCGTTGGAGCGTTGGGCGACCTTCACTTTCGGTACCGTGTTGCCGCGCCACATGCAGATTGTGGAGCGCATCGACTCTTGGCACCGCCGCACCTACAGCCCGCCGCATTACATCGGCATCGTCAAGCATCACGAGGTGCGGATGGGTGAATTGGCCTTTGTGATGGCGCACAAGGTCAACGGCGTCTCGGCGCTGCATTCCGAACTGGTGCAGAAAAACCTGTTCCCCGAATTGAACGCCCTGCATCCGGGCCGCATCGTCAACCAGACCAACGGCGTGACCCCGCGCCGCTGGCTGAAAATGTCGAACCGCCCGCTGGCCGATCTGATCACCAGAAGTATCGGGCCGGGTTGGGAGGATGATCTGGACCGGCTGAAGGGGCTGGAGCCTTTCGCCGATGACCAAGGCTTCCGGGCCGAATTTGATGCGGCCAAGCGCACCAACAAGGTGGCGCTGGCGGCTTGGATCGAGGCGGACTGTGGCGTCAAGGTGTCGCCCGATGCGCTGTTTGATGTGCAAATCAAGCGCATCCATGAATACAAGCGCCAATTGCTGAACGTGCTGCAAACCGTGGCACATTATCAACGCATCAAGGCCAATCCAACCGGGCCTTGGGTGCCGCGTGTGAAGATTTTTGGCGGCAAGTCGGCGCCAGGCTATGCTGTGGCCAAGGAAATCATCCACCTTATCAACGATGTGGCGACGGTCGTGAATGCGGATCCGCAAGTCGGCGATCTGCTGAAAATCGTTTATCCGGCCAATTACAATGTCTCCATGGCCGAACGTTTGGTGCCTGCTGCCGATCTGTCCGAACAGATTTCGACCGCCGGAAAAGAAGCATCCGGCACCGGCAACATGAAGTTCATGATGAACGGTGCGCCGACCATCGGCACACTGGACGGCGCGAATGTGGAAATTTTGGCTGAGGTTGGCGCGGACAACTTCTTCCTGTTCGGCATGACCACCGACGAGGCGATGAAGCGGCGCGAAGACCCCGAACAATCCCGCAAGGCCATCGACGCCAGTCCCGCGCTGCAAGGCGTGCTGCAAGCCATTGCCGAAGGTGCGTTCAGCCCGGATCAAAAGGACCGCTATCACGGGCTGGTGCATCGGGTCTGGCATCACGATTACTTCCTCGTTGCCGCCGATTTCGATGCCTACGACGCGGCACAGGCGCAGGTGGATAGGGTCTATGCGGATCGTGATGCTTGGGTCAAAATGGCCGTGCTGAACACGGCGCGCTCGGGCTTTTTCAGCTCGGACCGCACCATTCGCAGCTATATGAACGACATCTGGTCCATCCCATCAGCGCTATGAGGTTTGCCATGACGGACGCTTTGATCGACTCCGGTGCTGCAGCGGCCATTGCCGAAGGCCGCCATGGCGACCCGTTTTCGGTGCTGGGTTTGCACAACCGCGGCGGCAAATGGGTGGTGCTGGGGTTTGATCCCGGTGCCGAGGCGATGTTTGTGCTGACGGGGAAATCCGGCGAGGCGGTGGCGGCCACGCCGGTTGCCGGGGTGCAGGGTTTGTTTGCGGCGGAACTGCCCAAGAAGGTGGATTACCGCCTGCGCTGGCAGGGCCACGGCGCGGAGTGGGAGGGCGAAGACCCTTACCGTTTCGGCCCGGTTCTGGGCGAGTTGGACGAGTATTTGCTGGGTGAGGGCCGTCACAAGCGCCTGTGGAAGGTCTTGGGCGCGCATGTGATCACCCATGAGGGCGCGCAGGGCACGCATTTTGCGGTTTGGGCCCCGAATGCCGAACGCGTGTCGGTGGTGGGTGGCTTCAATGCCTGGGATGGGCGGCGGCATCCGATGCGCCGTCGTGGCGGCACCGGGGTTTGGGAAACCTTTCTGCCCGGGATCGGGGAAGGCGAGGCCTACAAGTATGAACTTCGTGCGCCGGGTGGGGCTTTGCTGCCGCTGAAGGCCGATCCGGTTGGCTTTGGGTCAGAACATGCGCCTGCCAACGCCTCTGTGGTGCGGCGGATTGATGGGGCGCGGTGGACCGATGGCGACTGGATGGCCACGCGGGGCGCACATCAGAACATCGACGCCCCAATCTCGGTCTATGAGGTGCATCTGGGATCCTGGAAACGTGCGCCGGGCGACCGGATGCTGTCCTACACCGAACTTGCGGATCAGCTGGTCGATTATGTCGCGGACATGGGGTTTACTCATATCGAGCTGATGCCGGTGTCGGAATATCCCTTTGATGGATCATGGGGCTATCAGCCCGTTGGCCTGTTTGCCCCCACCATTCGCCACGGCACGCCGAATGAATTCCGCGCCTTCATGGACGCGGCGCACCGCAAGGGTCTGGGCGTGTTGCTGGACTGGGTGCCGGGGCATTTCCCGACAGATGCACATGGGCTGGGGCGGTTTGACGGATCGCCTTTGTATGAACACCAGGACCCGCGCGAGGGGTTCCATCAGGATTGGAATACCCTGATCTTCAACTATGGCCGGGTGGAGGTTTCCAACTATCTGGTATCCAACGCCTTGTATTGGTTGGAGGAATACCACATGGACGGCTTGCGCGTCGATGCGGTGGCCTCGATGCTATACCGCGATTACAGCCGTGAGGCGGGCCAATGGGTGCCCAACAAGGACGGCGGGCGCGAGAATTACGAGGCCATCGCGGTGCTGCAACGCATGAACGTCACCGCTTATGGTGAAGTGTCGGGCGTGATGACGGTGGCCGAGGAAAGCACGGCCTTTCCCGGCGTGTCCCGGCCTGTCAACCATGGCGGCCTTGGGTTCGGGTTCAAGTGGAACATGGGGTGGATGAACGACACTCTGAGTTACATGCAAAAAGACCCACTGTACCGCAAGTACCATCACCACCAGATGACCTTCGGTCTGCATTATGCATGGTCCGAGAATTACATCCTGCCGATCAGCCATGACGAGGTGGTGCATGGCAAAGGCAGCATGATCGAAAAGATGCCCGGCAACGGCTTTGAGAAATTCGCCAACCTGCGGGCCTATTACGCTTTCATGTGGGCGCATCCGGGCAAGAAGCTGCTGTTCATGGGCTGCGAATTTGGTCAGGGCCGCGAGTGGAACCACAATCAATCGCTTGACTGGCACCAGTTGGATATTCCCGAACACAAGGGCATCC
>JBIHZO010000139.1:0-8231 GCA_044231405.1 Cypionkella sp.
ACGCTTCCGGTCCCTTGGCACATGCCGGGATCGCCACCTGTCAGCGCGTTGCGCCCACAGGTGCTGTTTCGCATTGGCCTTTGGAAACCCGCCGTCGCGCCCCATATCGGGGCAACCCAGTAGGAGAGCGCCATGTTTGAAAGCCTGTCAGAACGCCTTGGTGGCGTGTTCGACCGCCTGACCAAGGCCGGCGCGCTGTCCGAAGCTGACGTTGACACCGCCCTGCGCGAAGTCCGCACCGCCCTGCTGGATGCCGACGTGTCGCTGGATGTGGCGCGCAACTTCGTCAAAGCGGTGAAGACCCGTGCGATTGGGCAGGCTGTGACCCGCTCGATCACGCCGGGTCAGCAGGTCGTCAAGATCGTGCATGACGAATTGGTGCGGGTGCTGGCGGGGGATGACGAACCCGAGGCGCTGAAGATTGACAACCCGCCCTCGGCCATCCTGATGGTCGGTCTGCAAGGCTCGGGCAAGACCACCACCACCGCCAAGCTGGCGAAGCGGTTGAAAGAGCGCAACGGCAAGCGCGTTCTGTTGGCGTCCCTGGACACCAACCGCCCGGCCGCCATGGAACAGTTGGCGATTCTGGCGGGCCAGATCGGCGTTGACAGCCTGCCCATCGTCAAGGGCGAGTCTGCCGTTCAAATCGCCAAACGGGCCAAGACCCAGGCCGCGATGGGTGGCTATGACGTGGTGTTCTTCGACACCGCAGGCCGTTTGCACATCGACGAAGTGCTGATGGCGGAAATTCAGGCCGTGCGCGACATTGCACAGCCGCGCGAAACCCTGCTGGTCGTCGACGGTCTGACCGGGCAAGACGCCGTCAACGTCGCCTCGGAATTTGACGCCAAGGTCGGCATCTCGGGCGTGGTGCTGACCCGCATGGACGGCGACGGTCGCGGCGGTGCTGCCCTTTCGATGCGCGCTGTGACTGGCAAGCCGATCCGCTTTGTCGGTCTTGGCGAAAAGATGGACGCGCTTGAGACGTTCGAGGCAGAACGTGTCGCGGGCCGTATTCTTGGCATGGGCGACATTGTTGCTCTGGTTGAGCGCGCCCGTGAAACGTTTGAAGCCGAGCAGGCCGAACGCATGGCCAAACGCTTCGCCAAAGGTCTGTTCAACATGAACGACATGCGCGGGCAACTGGAACAGATGATGAAAATGGGCGGCATGCAGGGCCTGATGGGCATGATGCCCGGCATGGGCGGCATGGCGAAAAAGGCCGAGGCTGCGGGCTTCAACGACAAGATGCTGGCGCATCAGATCGCCCTGATCAACTCGATGACCAAGAAAGAACGCGCCAACCCCGACCTGATGGCCGCCAGCCGCAAAAAGCGCGTGGCCGCAGGGGCAGGCCTGGAGGTTTCGGATCTGAACAAGCTGATCAAACAGCACAAGCAGATGGCCGACATGATGAAAAAGATGGGCAAGGGTGGCATGATGAAGCAAGCCATCAAACAGATGATGGGCGGCAAAGGTGCGGCCGATCTGGCCAATATGTCGCCCGAAGCGATGGAGGCTGCGGCCAAAGGCATGCAGCAGGGAATGGGTATGGGCGGCGGCTTTCCGGGCATGCCGCGGGGCCTAAGCCTGCCCTCGGGCCTGTCGGGGTTGATGAAGAAGAAATGACCGCGCCGACTCTTCATACCGCGCGCCTGACGTTGCGCCCCTATGCCATGGCCGATTTCACGGCCTATGCAGGGTTTGTGACGTCGGATCGCACGCGATACATGGGCGGCCCTCATGATGACGCCACCGCTTGGGCATGGTTCTGCAACGACACCGCGCAATGGGCCCTGTTGAACATGGGCGGCCTGATCGTCACCCTTGGTGGCAAAGCCATCGGCCAAGTGGCGCTGTGCCATGGACCGACCTTTCCCGAGCCGGAACTCGGTTGGTTCCTGTTTGACGGCAATGAGGGCCAAGGTTACGCCACCGAATCCGCGAAGGCCCTGCGCGACTGGGCTTTCGGTCCGCGTGATTTGGACACCTTTGTCAGCTATATCAACGCCGCCAACACCAACTCTGCCGCCATCGCCATCCGGCTGGGCGCGCAAATCGACACCGCCGCCTCGACGCCCGCCAATATGGCCACCCTGGTCTGGCGCTATGCCCGGGGTGCCGCATGAGCCGTTTGTTCCCCCCATGCCTGGAATCGTTGTCATGACCGACGCCATCACCCGCGCCGCCGAGGTGCTGAAAGATCACCGCGAAAGCATCGATCGACTGGATGCGATCCTTGTCTACACTCTGGCCGAGCGTTTCAAGCGCACGCAAGCTGTTGGCCGGCTGAAGGCCGAGCATGACCTGCCGCCGTCCGATCCCAACCGCGAAGCGCGCCAGATCGAGCGGTTGGAGTGGCTGTCGAAAGAAGCCGATCTTGACCCCGAGTTTGCCAAGAAATTCCTGACCTTCATCATCTCCGAAGTCATCAGGCATCACGAACAACTGCAGAAATAACCCAAAACGGCGGGATCTCCCGCCCCTACAAAAACCCAAGGAGACTAAACTTATGTCGATGAAAATCCGTCTGGCCCGTGGTGGTTCCAAAAAGCGCCCGCATTATTCGATCGTCGCCACCGACAGCCGCAACCCGCGCGATGGCCGCTTTCTGGAAAAGCTGGGCACCTATAACCCGCTGCTGGCCAAAGACAGCGAAGAGCGCGTGAAAATGAACATGGAGCGCGTGCAGTACTGGCTGAGCAAAGGCGCGCAGCCGACCGACCGCATCGCGCGTATGCTGGAAGCCGCTGGCGTGTTGACCAAGAAGGTTCGCAACAACCCGAACGCCGCTGTCCCCGGCAAGCGCATGGCCGATCTGGCCAAGAAGAAAGCCGCCCGCGCCGAAGCGCCCGCTGCAGAATGATCTGCCCTTTGGCGGTCCCGGATCGGGGCCGCCACCTTTGCCCCGGAGGTGCCCATGCCCAATCCTGCTGACCGCATCTGTGTGGGCGCCATTGCCGGTTCTTACGGCGTGGCGGGCGAGGCCCGGCTGAAAAGCTTTTGCGCCGATCCGGAGTCGATTGCCGACTATGGCCCGCTGTTCACCGAAGACGGCAAGATCAGTTACATCATCACCCTGACCCGCCCCGTGGCCAACGGTCTGGGCGCGCGCATTGCGGGCGTGAATACCAAAGAGCAGGCGGATGCGTTGAAGGGCGTCAGTCTGTACGTGGACCGTGCCAAGCTGCCTTCGCTGCCCGATGACGAATTCTACCATGCCGACCTGATCGGGCTTGAAGCCCGCGACACCGGTGGGGCGCTGTTGGGCAAGGTTTTGGCCGTCCACAACCACGGTGCAGGCGATCTGCTGGAAGTTGCTGGACCGGGGTTGAAAACCTCGCTGCTGCTGCCCTTCACCATCGCATCCGTACCGACTGTTGATCTGGCCGCAGGTCGCATTGTCGTCGACCTGCCCGAGGGGCTGGACTAACCCGCGCCAAATCGGCAAATGTGACGCCAAGAACACTCGCGGGGGGCCGAACCACCATGCAAAATCGTTTGCGAATGCTGATGGGCGTCACCGCGCTTCTGTACATTGGCCCGCTGATGGCGGGTCTTGGCGGGTTCGGTTGGTCCGTGGTGCCGGTGTTCGCGG
Source organism: Cypionkella sp. (assembly GCA_044231405.1). Classification (GTDB taxonomy): domain Bacteria; phylum Pseudomonadota; class Alphaproteobacteria; order Rhodobacterales; family Rhodobacteraceae; genus Cypionkella. The sequence goes on from JBIHZO010000139.1 coordinate 3,599, forward strand.
CAATCTTTCTGCTGTGGCTGTTCATCCTGCGCCCGCATCAATGGCCGCGCACCCTTGGGGACTGGCGCGACCCACAGGCGTTGATTGCTTTGCTGACCCAAGGTCTTGTGCAACTGCTTCTGGTGGCGGTGCTGTTTGGGGTCGGACGCGGCATAGGTGGCGTGCTTGGCACGCTGCCAGCATTTCCGGTCATCTTGCCGCTGTCGATCTCGTTCCTCTCGATCCCCTTGGCCAGAATGGTCTGGGACCCGTGGAAGGCCAATCAGGTTGACAGCTTTCTTGATGACGCAATTGCCCGCATCAATGCTCCGCCTGAAACGCACATCAATCCCGGCCTCGACCTGGCCCATCGCCTGATTGCTCCCTTGGCCGACCTGCCCGATGACACGTCCGAGGCCGAGGTGGCACGGCATCTGACCGCGCTGTCCACCCAAGCCGATCCCGGTGTGATCCGCGCGGCTTTGCTTGCACGGGTGCGCAGCCATCACGCGACGCGCGCTGAAACCACCGCCCTGGTCCTGCATGCCACTGATGGCCGCCTGATCGAAGTGGTGGGCGGCGATGGACCCACCTTCGCGCTGTCCGCCTTGCCGCATGATGCTGATCTGATTGCGCTTTATGCCCGTCGCCTGACGCTGGCGCTGACCGAGGACGCCGATCTGTGGGGCCAATGCCCCAGCGTGGATATGCTGACCGAATTGGCCAGGGCCATGGACAACACCGAGGCGGAGGCCCCGCTGCGCTATCTGATCGACGCCACCAACCGTGCGCAGCCCGAGGACGGTCTGGCGTGATCCGCTAGAACTTGTTTCAAATTTTTCATCTGTCTGAAAATATCCCACGGGGTTCGGGGGTGTGAAACCCCCGACTTTCTGCCCTAGGCGCGCCGCGCCGTCCGAGCTAAAAGAGTGCATGACCGATACGCCTGACACCCCGCCCAGCAAATCCCATGGCCGCATCTCGATGCGCGCCACTCTGAAGCCGCGCGATCTGATGGAGGAAGCCCGGCCAATCAAAGGCGCGTGGACCGCCAAGATCATCACCCTGTTCCCCGACGCCTTCCCCGGTGTGCTTGGTCTGTCGCTGACCGGCAAGGCGCTCGATTTCGGCCGTTGGATGCTGGAGGCGATTGACCTGCGACCCTTCGGCATCGGCAAGCACCTGAACGTTGATGAACCCCCGGCAGGCGGAGGTGCCGGCATGGTGCTGCGCGCCGATGTGCTGGACGCAGCACTTGCACATGCCGCCCGGAACACATCTGCGGATCGCCGCCGCTGGCCAATCCTGTACTTGTCGCCCCGCGGCAAGCCTTTTGATCAGGCCATGGCGCGCCGTTTTGCCGCCGCCGACGGATTGACCCTGCTTTGTGGCCGGTTTGAGGGCGTCGATCAGCGTCTGCTGGACCATCATGCGATTGAGGAAATCTCGTTGGGCGACTTTGTGCTGACGGGGGGCGAAATCGCGGCGCAGGCGCTGATCGACGCCACCGTGCGCTTGTTGCCCGGCGTCTTGGGCAATCAGGCCAGCACCGAAGAGGAGTCTTTCTCGCACGGGCTGCTCGAATTCCCGCAATACACCAAACCCGCCATCTGGAACGGTCTGCCAATTCCCGAAGTGCTGCAATCGGGCCACCATGGCGAGATTGCCAAATGGCGGCAGGCGCAAGCCGAAGAGATCACCAAGACCCGCCGCCCTGACCTTTGGCAAGCCTACCAGCGCAAGAAATAGGACGGCGCGCGCCCACTCTTGACCCCCCACTTCACAAACCCTATACGCGCAAAGTCAGGGGCAGAAATGCCCATCTGGCCCGATTCCTTTTGCGCCTGCGCGTTTGCCGACTTCAGCAAACGTGGCACATTCATCGGTACGTCAAAACGCACGCGCCACCTCTGGCGGGCTTACATTTCGTAGGGACCCGGCCGAAGACCAAAGCTCTGGCGCAGCATCACTTCGGGGAATACCCCGAGCATAAAAGGAAACGCGATGAACCTTATCGCCATACTTGAAGCCGAGCAGATCGCTGCGCTTGGCAAGAAAATTCCGGATTTCAAAGCCGGAGATACCATCCGCGTCGGTTACAAAGTGACCGAAGGCACCCGTTCGCGCGTGCAGGCCTACGAAGGCGTTGTGATTGCCCGCAAAGGTGGCGCGACCATCTCTGCTTCGTTCACCGTGCGCAAGATCTCGTTCGGCGAAGGCGTGGAACGCGTGTTCCCGCTGTACTCGACCAACATCGACAGCATCGAAGTCGTGCGTCGTGGCCGCGTGCGTCGCGCCAAGCTGTACTACCTGCGCGACCGTCGCGGCAAGTCGGCCCGGATCGTCGAAGACACCAATTACAAACCCAAAGCGGAATAAGGAACAGGGCGATGAAAGACGGAATTCACCCCGACTACCACACCATCAACGTCAAAATGACCGATGGCACCGTGTTCCAGACCAAAACCACCTGGGGCAAAGAAGGCGACCAGATGGCGCTGGACATCGACCCGCTGGCACACCCGGCCTGGACCGGTGGTTCGGCCAAGCTGATGGACACCGGCGGCCGCGTGTCGAAGTTCAAGAACAAATACGCCGGTCTGGGTTTCTGATCCAAACCGCTGCGGCATTGGGGGCGTCTCTGCGGAGGCGCCCTTTTTCATGTCGGATTTCCCGTGCCAGATGGCCGCTGTTGCCGCATACTGTCCCGATGCGTGCCCTGATCCTTGCCCTTTGCCTTGCCACCCCCGCCACCGCTCAAATGGTGTTTGACCGGGCGCCGGGGCTGTATGGCTCTGCCACCGATCCGTTCCAATCTTGCGACACCAATCCACACACGTTGTCCTTTACGGGCCGCCCCAACCACCTGATCCTGCGCTGGCAATCTCGGCGCCCTGATCCCGAAGGCCGGATGTCATCCGAAGAGGTTTACGATCTGCGCGATGCCACCGATTCCACCTTGATGATGCAGCGTGAGGGTGACGCCCGCCTGCCCGAAACCGGCCAGCGCCCGCTGTGGATTTTGCGCCTGACTCCGGACGGTTACTGCATGGGCCGCTCCGATTGGCCGCTGGTGCGCTGTGTCAATGCCGCCATTCGTTGCGGCAACGACGCGCCCATCTCTTGACGACACTTCCCGCTTTCCCTTCGTTCCGCTAACCGTATAGGAAGCACCTTCGGTTGAGGGCAGAACAAGGACGGCAGCCATGGCGCATATCATCGTGGTCGGGAACGAAAAGGGTGGTTCCGGCAAATCCACCACATGCATGCATGTGGCCACCGCCCTGTGCCGGATGGGCCACCGCGTCGGCGCGCTTGATCTGGACCTTCGGCAAAAATCCTTTGGCCGTTATGTCGAAAACCGCCGCGCCTATCTGGCGCGCTCTGGGCTCAACTTGCCCACACCTGACTATATCGACTTGCCCGAGGTGGAAGCGTCGGCTTTGGCGCAGGGTGAAAATGCCTTCGATGCCCGTCTGTCCGCAGCCGTTGCCGCGTTGGAGCCGGTATCTGATTTTATCCTGATCGACTGCCCCGGCAGCCACACCCGCCTGTCACAGGTCGCGCATTCGCTGGCCGATACGCTGATCACGCCGCTGAATGACAGTTTCATCGACTTTGACCTGCTGGCGCGGGTTGATGCCGAAACCGGTCGTGTCAAAGGCCCCTCGATCTATTCCGAAATGGTCTGGAACGCGCGCCAATTGCGCGCACAGGCCGGGCTGAAGCCCATTGACTGGATCGTTTTGCGCAACCGTCTGGGCGCACAGCAGATGCACAACAAGAAGAAGGTCGGCGCGGCGTTGGAGGAATTGTCCAAACGCATCGGCTTTCGCGTCTCCCCCGGATTTTCCGAACGCGTGATTTTCCGCGAGCTGTTTCCGCGCGGCCTGACCCTGCTGGACCTGAAGGAGACCGGCGTAGATCAGTTGAACCTGTCCAACATTGCCGCCCGGCAGGAACTGCGCGACCTGATGCGAGAGCTTAAACTGCCCGGAGTTCAGATCGCGTTTTGAACAGGCCCTGACGAGCCTCGCGACGCGCTTCACGGGTGCGGGTACGTTCCAGCCGCAGATCGAACAGATCAGGCCCGGCCGTCTTGCGGGAGAACAATCCCAAACTTGCAAAAAGGTCGTAAGCACGTTGCATGTTCGCCTCCTGCGGATGATTTGTAGGGCTCAACCTGACGGCAAAGCGCGGCGGGAAAATGGCCCGGAAATGGTGGTTTCTCGATATTCCGGCGCTGAATGGAAACAATCCGTTTCCGACTTGCGCTTGAGTGGCCTTTGTTCCCGTGCAACAACACCCGGAGCCGAACAGGAGAAGACATGCCAAACCCCTTGTTTGATGCGCTTTTTGCACCGCTTGCCACTCGTTCTGCGCCGCTGCTGATCCTGCAGGACGGCAGTCAGATCACTGGTGCAGATTTCGCCACAATCATGGCGCGCACTGCCAATGCCTTGCGCCAATCGGGCGTACAGCCGGGCGATCGCGTTGCCGTGCAAGTCGCCAAATCGCCGCAGGCTTTGGCGCTTTATGCGGCAACCACCGCCATCGGCGCGATTTTCCTGCCGCTGAACACCGCCTACACCGCCGATGAACTGTCCTATTTTCTTGGCAACGCCACCCCGCACCTGTTCATCTGTGACCCGTC
>JBIHZO010000140.1:0-8191 GCA_044231405.1 Cypionkella sp.
AGTGCATGACGCAGCTGTAGGGGTTGGCATCCATGCCTTCGGCCAGTAGGCGCGCCATGTCGTCATCGGCAGCGCGGGCGTGAATGATCAGCGGCAAGCCCGTTTCCTGCGCGGCCTGAATGTGGATGCGCAGGGATGCCTGCTGAATTTCAGCGGTGTCAGCCGTGTAGTGATAGTCCAAACCCGTCTCGCCGATGCCCACGAATTTCGGATGCGCCGCAAAGCCCAACAGCCGGTCAAGCGTGACCAAGGGTTGCTCGGCGGCACTCATCGGGTGGATGCCTGCGGCGTAGAACACGCCCGCATAGGTTTCGGCAATCGCGCGCACGGTTGGTTCATTGTGCAGCTTGGTGCAGATCGTCACCATCCGAGACACACCGGCGGCATGGGCGCGGGCGATGACCTCGGGCAGTTCATCCTTGAAGTCGGGGAAGTCGAGATGGCAATGGCTGTCTACGATTTCAAACGCCATTTTCATACCCCTAGGCGAGTGATCCCGCCGTCGCATCAATCTGTAGAACCATATCCATCAGAAGGGCGGCAGGGTCAAGGTTGACCGCCTTGCCGCGACGGGCACGCAGGCCCAAGTGCTGCGCCAAATCCGCCCATATGCGGGCGGCTTGCGGGTTTGGCGACAGCCTTGCGATCAGATCAACCTCGCCGGGCGCGGCCTCGGGGGGCAGTTGGCCAAGAGTTCCGGCGCGGGCCATGCGGGCCAGGAACAGATCGAGCAAGGTGACGATCAGTTCGAACTGCGCCTCTGATCCCTTGCCCGCACCCGCTTCGGCGATGGCTTGCGTGCGCGGGCGGTCCAGTCGGGGCAGGGTGGCGAACAGGCGGATCAGGCTGGCGTAAAGTTTCAGCCCGTCCAGATTGGTCATCCGAAAGGCCTCGCCCACCGATCCACCGGCCAGTTGGGCCAAAGCCACGCGCTGTTCGGGGGCCACATCGCCGCCGGCCTGGGTCAGCGCGTCGGACAGATCATCGGCGTTCAGCGGGGCCACGCGCAACTCGCGGCACCGCGAGCGGATGGTGGGCAGCAGTTTCGCGGGCTGGTGGGAGATCAGCAGCAGGGTGACGCGGGCGGGCGGTTCCTCCAGCAGTTTCAGCAGGGCATTCGCAGCCGATGGGTTCATTTCATCCACGGCGTCAATGATGGCAACGCGGCGGCCACCGTCGGCGGCTGACAGGGCGAAAAACGACTTCATCCTGCGCACTTCATCGACGGAAATCACCGTTTGCAGGCGATCACGTTTTTCATTCGGCGCGCGGCGCAGCAGGAACAGCCGGGGTTCCGACAGCGCCACCATGCGGCGGGCAACGGGGTGGCTGTCGGGAATGTCCAGGCTGTCTGGCGGAGGGGCTGCAAACATGCCGCCGTCCTCCTCGGGTGTGGCCAGCAAAAAACGCGCCAGTTTCCATGCCAGCGTTGCCTTGCCGACCCCGCGCGGCCCGGTGATCATCCAGCCATGATGCAAGCGGCCGCCGTTGAAAGCTTGCAGGAAGGCCGCCTCGGGGATGGATTGGCCGATCAGGCGCGCGGTGGCGCGCGGGTGTGGCGCGCCTTCGACACAATCGGGCTCTGGCAGATCGGTCATCGGGCGAGGTGCCCCAACGCCTGCGCCAACACATCCGCAGCGACTGTGGCAGGATCACGCGCACCGTCGATCACGCGGAACCGGGCGGGATGGGCGGCGGCCAAACCCAGAAACCCGGAGCGGGCCCTGGTTTGCACGCCCAAGCCCATGTCTTCAAACCGCATTTCAGCCCCGGCGCGGGCGGTGGCGCGGGCCAGACCCTGCGCGGGATCGATGTCGATCAGGAAGGTCAGGTCAGGTTCCACGCCGATCATCAGTGCGTGCAACGCATCCACCGTTTCGCGCAGATCGCCCCGTGTCAGGCCCTGGTAAATCCGGGTGCTGTCGGCGAAGCGGTCGCAGATCACCACCTCGCCCCGGGCAAGGGCAGGGCGGATGGTTTTTTCCAGATGGTCGCGGCGGGCGGCGGTGAAAAGCAGCAGTTCGGTTTCGGTGGACCAGCGGTCTGCAGCGCCTTCCAGCACCAGACGGCGGATTTCCTCGGCCCCCGGACTGCCGCCGGGTTCGCGGGTGTGGCACACCACATGGCCCTGCGCGCGCAAGGCATCGGCCAAAATCCGGGCTTGGGTGGATTTTCCCGAACCGTCGATGCCCTCAAAACTCAGGAACGCCCCTGTCATCAACTGGCCGGGGCCTCGGTGCCAAAATACTCGGCCTGCAGCACCCGCAAGGCGGTGGTCAGCCGGACCATGAAGCCGCCTTTGGCGACATCGGCCTCGGCCACAAGGGCGACACGATGCTCTGGCAGGCCAGGCACCGTGATCACCAACTCGCCCAGAGGCGTGCCCTTGATCACAGGCGCTGTCAGCGGGCCGGTGTAGACCACTTCGGCCTGTAAACCCTCTTGGGCCAAAGCCGGGATCAGCAGTCGGATGTCTTCGGCAGGCACAAGGCCAACGGTTTCAACCGCGCCCATGAACACCTGCGCCTCGGCCACGCGCGTCCCGGCTTTCGCAACGGTTTTCAGGGCAAACTGGCGGAAGGCCCAAGTGGCAATACGCTCGGCTTCTTCGGCGCGCTCGGCTTCGGACGTCAGGCCCGAGATCGCGAAGATGATCCGGCGGTCGCCCTGTTTGACCGACCCCACCAGACCGTAACCCGCCTCTTCGGTGTGGCCGGTCTTCAGGCCATCGGCGCCTATCCCCAGCTTGAGCAATGGGTTGCGGTTGTTGGCATTGGCCGGCGCGCGGTCCTTGTAGTTGAACTCGGTTTGCGAAAAAACCGGATAATACTGAGGGAACTCCTCGATCAGGCGACGGCCCAGAAGGCCCAGATCCTTCATGCTCATACGTTGGCTGGGGTCGGGCCAACCGCTTGCGTTGGCGAAATGCGAATCGGTCAGATCCAGAGCGCGGGCGCGCTCGGTCATCTGCGCTGCGAACGCTTCTTCGGTGCCTGCCAGACCTTCGGCCACCACAACACAGGCATCATTACCGGAATTCACGATCATGCCGTGGATCAACTCGTCCACGGTGGGGCGATCCGTCTCGTTCAGAAACATCGTGGACCCCCCCATTGCCTTGGCCCGCGCCGAAACGGCAAAGGTCGTATCCAGCGTCACCCGGCCATCGGCCAGAGCCTCAAACAGCATGTTGATCGTCATCAGCTTGGACATCGAGGCAGGCGGAACCGGGACCTCGCCGTTCTTGTCCATCAACACGGTGTGGGTGGTGATATCATAAACCCAAGCCGAAATGGCACGCGTTTCAAAAGCTTGCGCGGGCAGGGCGACCAGCAGTCCAAGGCAAAGCGCGAAAATCCGGTTCAACATATGTCAGCCCTTCAGGAAATAGGCGTCTTTGAAGCCCGCCTGTTTGATCTTGCCCAGCACACCTGCATCGCCGCGCGCGGTCACGCTCCAGAACGGTTTGCCCTGGCTTTCTTCCTTGCGCACGATGGCCGTTATGCCGGCCTTGCCCAAAGTATCCGCCGCACGCTGCGCATTCGCCTCGACCGAGAAGATGCCGATCTGGATGAAACCGCCCGCGCCGCTGGTGACGGCGGCTTTGGCCGCGGGTGCGACCGGGGCTGTGGCAATGGGGCCGCTGGAAATCGCGGGGGCGGCCTGGCCGGGCGTCTTTTCCGCCGCCTTGTCAATCGCAGCACCTGCGTTGGCGATCGGGTCCAGCGTTTCCGTGGCCACGGTTTCAGCGGCATCCAGAATGGGCTTGTTGACGTCGGGCGCGGTTTGCGGGGCCTCTTCGCGGCGCAAAGCCGTCACGGAAACCTTGCCGGGCTGGCCCGCCAAAAGCCCCAGCGCCGCAGCGGCATCGGACGAGATCTGCAGCTTGGGTCCCGGATTGTCACGCTCACGGCGGAACAGCGCACCGATGACAAACTTGCCATTGGCGGCGTTGCGCAGGATCACCCGCTCGGGGTCGTTGGCATCGGGCGAGGCCACCCAGACGCCACCCAGCGACGGGCGGCCATCCCAAAGCGCGTCATCCGTCACTTGGAATATCTCAGGCGCCTCAACGTCGCGGTCCACCAGTTTGACCGACCTTGCCCCCGCAACGGCGGGCTTTGCCGCCCCGTCGGTGACTTCGGACTTGTCGCGCTTTCCCAGCGGCCCGGCCCCCTGCTGACACCCGGCCAAGGCAACCGAGGCCATCACCGCCAGCATCAGATGCCGGATTACCACAGCTGTCATGCTCTGCTCCTTTGCGCGCAATCGTTGTTGCGCCCTGTCCCTTTGACCACTTTTCAAGCGGTTCGTGCCTTTGCCCAGAGGCCCTGACCGGGCCTGATTGCCAAGATGATACAGGCAGGCGGCAAGACAGGAAAGGGTGTGTCAACATTTGGGCGGAAAACACCGCGTGAGGGCTGCATGAACCCCCCTTTCAGAATCGCACACCGCCCGCTATGTCCGCTGAACCGGAAGTGTGGCCGAGTGGTTTAAGGCTCTAGTCTTGAAAACTAGCGTAGGTGGAAGCCTACCGTGGGTTCGAATCCCACCGCTTCCGCCAATTGCCCATTGATTTCATTGGGTAATTATTCCAAAATGGCTGCCTTTTCATGTCGGCGAAGCGGATGATTTGCAGGAAAATCGAGCCGAATTACCAAAGGCGCTCACGTATTCGTGAACCGCTCTCTTGCCAAGTTTGCCCAAAATCTGCAGGCGCTGCTCCGGCCTCACCTTCTGCCCGATGACATGATCTTCGATTGGGCTTTCCATGTAGTTTCAATGGGAGGCGTGATTGGGAGCCCATCGTGAGCGCCAGTTGGAGTCCGTCGGGCGGATGGAGCTTTTGGCCGGAGGGACGGGCAAACGGCTTTGCTCGGATGCGATGAGAGGTCGGATCATCTCCCAGCCTTTGGTGTCCGGCTTTACCGTCATATCACTCGCGGAGCGACATGGGCTGAAGCCTAATCATTTGTCGGTCTGGCGCGTGCTTGCGCGAGAGGGCTAGCAAGCGGTTCCCGATCTTTCTAGGGCGAGCATTGCGGCGGTTGTGGTTGCGGACGCCTTGTGGTCGCAGCCGCTGGTTCAAGATCGGAGCGAGTTGATTGCTGGCGGCATCACTCTGCGGCTGGATGCGGCGACGCCACCCGTCCGGATTGCTGAACTGGCTGCAGCGCTGCAGGCGGCCTGTGATCTTCCCGGTGATACCATTCGCTGACGGGTGAATGGCACATTCGCCGAGAGGCCGGGCGCGGATCATGGTGGCGACCAAGCCGATCGACTTGCGCAAGGGTCATGATGGGCTGGCAGCGCCGATGAAGAATGAGATGCGCAAGGATCCATTTACTGGCACCGTATTTGTGTTCGGGTCCCGCAGGGGGGATCGGCTGAAGCCGCTGTATTGGGACGGCACGGGTCTGGTCGTGGCCTATATGCGGCTGGAGGAACACACATTTACTTGGCCAGCGATCAAGGATGGGGTGATGAACCTCGGCCGCCCCCAGTTTGAGGCGTTGTTCGCGGGGCTGGATTGGCGACGGGTTCGGGCAGTCGGGGCGCTGGCCCCCTTGTCGATCGGATGGCTGCGTCAAGATGAATCATCACGTTGATTACATTTGAAAATCCCGCGTAGATTTGCTATTCTTTGGGCTTGGAGAACATGGCAGATCTTCCTGATACTGTTGCTGCGCTGAAGGCTATTGCGGTCGCTGTCCAAGCTCGTGACGAGCGTCTGGAACAACTGGTTGCGGCCTTCAGGCAACCGATGTTCGGACGCAAAGCCCAACGACCAGCGCTGGTTCGCCTCCAACGGCACAGGCATCTGTGTGTGGCTGCCCAGTGCCCGTATGCGGCCAGTGCCGACAACGGACCGACACATCCTCTTCCCGATAGATGTGGTGGAGCTTTTTTCTTTCATTACCAGGCCCTTCCGCTCCAACATGGCACCAGTACACCGATACCCGAACCGACGCCGCACAGGTCGATCCCGCCATACTTGGCCTTTAACTTGTCGAACGTCGTCGGACTGAGCCCATGCTTGCGGCACAGCTCGGCGGTCGGCAGCCCCGCTTGCTGTTCTTTGATCATCCCGATGATTTGCGGTTCGGTAAAACGGCTTTTCCTCATGTCGTCTGCGCCTACTGGTTGGGCAGGCGTTACATCACAGCGAGGGAACTTCCGGGGGGAAGGTCAGTGGAGATGACGAAAGCTCGAAATCGCGGCGCGCAAATTTGGAAGCGGTCTGTCAAACCCGTGTCGCCAAGCCAATGTCGGCCGTCAGAAATGCCGGTATGCGGTCTGTGCCGCGGCCCACATGAGCCTTTTTTTGCTTGTCACCAGGAAAGAATTTTCGGGGATAGACAGCGCGTTTGCTTTCAAGCTAATGGCAAAGTATGAGAGACAGAGGCATGTTTGCTGCCAAACTGTGATTGGGCTGAAGGAGCATTAGCACAGAGGCGAAGCAACCCGTTGGTGTGCATCTTGCTGGTGTGTGCAACACTGCGCGGTGGACCTGAACGCCCGAAGCGCCGACGATATGCAGAGATCATGACAAATCCCTGCACAGGGGGCCATGGGAACAAGTAGCGAATTTTTTTAGACTTTTCTCTAAGAGCCATCATTTTTTAGAGTTATTTGCCAAAATAAGGCAGACCTGATCATCAGCGGATCAGCCCTGACCAACGTAATTATGGAGATGGAGTTTGGAATGAGCCCGGATTTAATCAAAAAACTGGAAAGCCGGAAGGCCACCATAGGCATTCTTGGGATGGGGTATGTCGGCCAGCCGCTGGCCCTGCGTTACGCCAATCTGGGTTACAAGGTCCTTGGTCTGGATATCGACGCTGTCAAGGTTGCGCACCTGAACGCGGGGCAAAGCCAGATCGAGCATATCGATGACGCTGCCGTTGCAGCCGCAAATGCGCAAGGGATGGAGTGCACGACAGATTTCAGCCGGTCGGCAGAGGCTGACGCGTTGATACTGTGCGTGCCGACGCCTCTGAACAAGTATCGGGAACCTGACCTGAGCTATGTCCTGACCACGACCGAATCGATCCTGCCCTATCTGCGCGCGGGTCAGGTTGTGTCGCTGGAAAGCACGACTTACCCCGGCACGACCGAAGAAGAACTTTTCCCCAGGATTTCCTCAACAGGTTTGACAGTCGGCAAGGATGTGTTCCTTGTCTATTCGCCGGAACGCGAAGACCCGGGGAACCCCAACTTCACCACGAACACCATTCCCAAAATCGTCGGCGGCCACACCGCCAACTGCCTTGCCGTCGGCAAAGCGCTTTATGGACAGGCGATCGACCGGATTGTGCCGGTCAGCTCGACCAAGGCCGCCGAGATGACCAAGCTGCTGGAGAACATCCACCGCGCCGTCAACATCGGTCTGGTGAACGAGATGAAAATCGTTGCCGACCGCATGGGCATTGATATTTTTGAGGTGATTGACGCGGCCGCGACAAAGCCCTTTGGGTTCACCGCCTATTATCCCGGCCCCGGTCTGGGCGGGCATTGCATCCCGATTGACCCTTTCTATCTGACATGGAAAGCTCGGGAATACGGGTTGCACACCCGATTCATCGAACTGTCGGGCGAGATCAACCGCGCGATGCCAGAATATGTTGTGGGCAAGCTGGTCAAAGCGCTGAACGACCGCAAAAAGGCGGTCAACGGCGCGCGGGTGCTGGTTCTGGGGATCGCCTACAAGAAAAATGTCGATGACATGCGCGAAAGCCCGGCTGTCGAAATCATGGAACTGATCCGTGCGGCGGGCGGTGACATCAGCTATTCCGACCCCCACGTGCCAGTTTTCCCGAAAATGCGCGAACACAAATTCGATCTGCGCAGCACGGCTTTGACACCCGAGGTATTGTCCGGGTTTGATGCGGTGGTGCTGGCAACCGACCATGCAAAATTCGACTACGACCTGATCCGGCAGCATTCGGCCCTGATCATCGACAGCCGCGGCATCTTCCGCGACCCTGCTGACCACATCGTAAAGGCTTGATCCCATGAAACGTTTCGCTTTGATCGGGGCCGCAGGTTACATCGCGCCACGCCACATGAAGGCCATCAAGGACACCGGGAACGATCTGGCGGTGGCGATGGACATCAACGACTCTGTCGGCATTCTGGACAGCCAGTTTCCCGAAGCGCAGTTTTTCACCGAGTTTGAGCAGTTCGATGC
>JBIHZO010000141.1:0-8155 GCA_044231405.1 Cypionkella sp.
AACCCCCCGCACCCCACCCGTCTGCCCCCGATCCAGCAACAGATGGTCCAGCAGAACACAGGCCATCATCGCCTCCCCCACCGGCACCGCCCGGATGCCCACGCAAGGATCATGCCGCCCCTTGGTGATCAGATCAATCTCGGCCCCCGTCGCGTCAATCGTGCCGCGCGGCGTCAAGATCGACGAGGTCGGCTTCACCGCGAACCGCACCACAACCGGCTGCCCCGAAGATATCCCGCCCAATATCCCCCCTGCATGGTTTGACAGAAACTCCGGCCCCGCAGCCCCCATCCGGATTTCATCCGCATTCTCAACCCCGGTCAAAGTGGCCGCCGCGAACCCGTCGCCAACCTCCACCCCCTTCACCGCGTTGATCGACATCATCGCCGCCGCCAGATCCGAATCCAGTTTCCCATACAACGGCGCCCCCAGCCCCGCAGGCACGCCCGTGGCCGCGACCTCAATCACCGCCCCCACCGAATTGTGCGAGAGCCGCAGATCGTCCAGATAGGCGGCCCAGTCCAGCGCCGCCACCGGGTCCGGGCAGAAGAACGGGTTGGCCCCGATCTGCGCCGCATCAAACCGCGCCCGATCAATCCCGCGCGGCCCCATCTGCACCATATAGCCCGAGATCGTCAGCCCCGGTGCAAGCTTTGCCAGCACCGCCCGCGCCACCCCGCCCGCCGCCACGCGGCTCGCTGTCTCGCGCGCCGAAGACCGCCCGCCGCCCCGATAATCCCGCACCCCGTACTTCTGATGATAGGTGATGTCCGCATGCCCCGGCCGGAACGCCCGCGCGATGTCGCCGTAATCCTTGGACCGCTGATCCGTGTTCTCGATCATCAGCTGTATGGGAGTGCCGGTGGTGACGCCTTCAAACACTCCCGACAAGATCCGAACCTCGTCGGCTTCCTTGCGCTGCGTGGTGAACTTCGACGTCCCCGGCTTGCGCTGATCCAGCCATGGCTGCAGATCCGCCTCGGACAAGGACACACCGGGCGGACAGCCATCCACCGTGCAGCCAATCGCCGGACCGTGACTTTCACCCCAAGTGGTGACGCGAAAAAGATGACCGAATGTGTTCAGGCTCATGGGGGCACTCCGTTTGCGGCAGGTCTAAGCCATGCCCCGCCCGCGATAAACCAAAAACTGCCATGAACACAATTTGGCCACGGGTTTTGGAAACATTCCTTGGTTCTGCCATGCCCTTGCCCGCTTTTGCGGTCAGACATATCGAGTCAATTTCCTGTGGAGGATGCCATGGCAGACAACAAAAGCAGGGCCATTCGCGTGGTTTCGATCCTACTGGTGGCCGTCGGGGCCGGGTTTGTAATGCAGAACATGCAAAGGGCCCAAACGGGGCAGCAAGCCCGCGCCGAGGTTGCGCAGGAACCGAAGGCCATCAAAAACCTGGCAGCCGGGTCGGAGGCCGCGCTGGTTGTGCCGGACACAAAGCCAGTTCTGGCTGTGGTGCAACCTGCGCCGATGCCGGTGACAAAGCCCGCACCTGCGCCCGCTGTCATGGCTGCGGCCGAGGCCACCGAACCCACCCCACCCCCGGTTGTCGCCGCAGCACCGCCGCTGCCCGTGACAACGCTTGAGGCACCCATCCAGGCCGAGGTCGCTGACGCCTGTGCCATCACGCTTGACCTGATGCCCGATGCGAACGCAATGATCGGGCTGACCCTCCTTGCGCCTTGCCATATCAACGAGCGCGTTGTGATCAAACATGCCGGGCTGGCGGTTTCCGGCCTGACCACGGCCAATGGTGCGCTGTTCACCGGCATTCCCGCGATGGAGCCGCAGGCCCTAATCGAAGTGCTGTTCTCTGACGGCGACACTTTTGACGCCACCATTGAGATGCCAGAGGTTGCCGATCTGCGTCGTTTTGCGGTGCAATGGCAGGCCAACGACGCGTTTCAACTGCACGCGTTTGAGTTGGGGGCAGCTTATGGCGATGCTGGCCATGTGTCGGGCGCTGATCCTCACCGACCCGCCGCTGGGGCCCCCGCAAAAGGTGGTTTTCTGACCCTTCTGGGCGACAGTACCACGGAAACCCCAATGCTTGCGGAAGTTTACACCTTTCCAGCGGATGCTGCCTCGTTGCCAGAAGTTGTGATCGAAGCAGCGGTGACGGACTCCACCTGCGGCCGCGAATTGCTGGGCGAAACCATCAGCAGTACTGGCGGTTTGGTTGAAAAAACTGATTTGACAGTAGCGATGCCGGAATGTGATGCGGTTGGCGGTTATCTGGTGTTGAAAAATCTGGTATCTGACCTGAATGTCGCTTCGGCGGGGTAAGGGTCAGGCAGGCGGTTCATGTGGGTGAAATTCTGGTGCGCGGCGGGTTTCGCCGTGCTTTTGCCCAACCTGGCGGCTGCGCAAGACATTACTCTGACCTCGCGCGACGGCGCCTTGTCGATTTCCGGCAGCCTGCAAGGTTATGACGGCGAGTTTTTCCGCATCGACAGCGCTTATGGCCCGCTGACCATCGACGCCCAGGGTGTGATCTGCGATGGCCCCGCTTGTCCTGATTTGACCGCCCCCAAAGCCATCATCCGGCTGGTGGGTGAGGCGGATGCAGGGGCGGCGTTGGTCCGGCCCTTGGTACAGGCTTTCGCGCAAACGCGCGGGCTGCTTTACGCGGCTTCGCCCCTTGGTGTTGCGATCTTGACCGATCCCGCCACAGATAAGACTTTGGCTGAGTTCTCTTTTCTGCCACTGCCACCTGACTTGGCCCGCGCCGAGGTCAATGCGGGCCGGGCCGAACTGATCCTGGCTTCGGCGACAGAGCCGGACTTTGGTGAACGTGCTGTGGCGCTGGATGCGCTGATCCCGATCGTTGCGTCGGACAACCCGGTTCCCGGCATTTCGACATTGAATCTGGCCAAGGTCCTCTCGGGTGATGTGTCGAATTGGGCGCAAATCGGTGGACCCGATATGCCTTTGGTGCTGCACGGGTTGCAGCCTGACAGCGATCTGCAACGCGCACTTTCGGCACGGTTGGGGCGCGATATCGCAGCCACTGTGACGCATCCCGATCTGGCGACGATGGCGCGGGCGGTGGCCAAGGATCCTTGGGCTTTGGCCGTGACAGGTCGGGCGACGGCGGGGGACGCGCGCAGACTGCCGCTGTCTGACAGTTGCGGATTTCCGCTTTTGCCCAGCCCGTTGGCCGTGAAGGCGGCCGATTATCCGCTGACCCTGCCGATCTACCTGCTGACCCCGCGCCGGCGCCTGCCCCTGATGGCGCGCGAGTTTCTCGAATTTCTGGCCCTGCCCGCTGCGCAGACCGCGATCGCCAGCGCGGGATACATTGATCGCAGTCCGGAACGTCAGCCGATGACAGCCGACGGTTTGCGTCTGATCAACGCCATTCAGGGCGCGGGTGAGGAAACGACTTTGACCGAGCTGAAACGGCTGGTAGATCTGATGGATGGCGCAGACCGGCTGTCATTGACCTTCCGGTTTGAGGATGGATCGAACCAGATGGATGCCAGTTCCGCCGAAAGCCTGACTGATCTGGCGCGTCTGCTGGAGGCGGGGGTGTTTGACGGCGAGGCGTTGACACTGGCCGGGTTCTCCGACGGGTCGGGTGCGGCTGCAACCAATCTGGACCTTTCGCAGATCCGCGCCGCCGGGGTTCTGGCTGCGCTCAAGTTGGCTGCCCCCACTCTGCGTGACGACCAACTGCCGCAGGTGGTGGCCTTTGGTGAGGCGCTGCCGATGGCCTGTGACGAAACTGGGCCGGGGCGGCGATTGAATCGGCGGGTTGAGGTTTGGCTGAAGCCGGCATTTGGGGCGAAACCCAAGGGGTGAATGATGTATAAAGAGTTGCTGCGTGACATTGCCGAAAGCCAGATGCCCGCCGTTCAGGTTGAAGTGGTGGTTGGGACGGAACGTTTCGATGTGATCAACGGCCTGCCCGCCGAGAAGAACCTGGGCATCGAGTTGGGCGTGGCGGCGGGTTCATTCTCTGCCCGGATGATGCAGTCGCGGCGGTTCAAGCGGTTCTACGGCGTTGATAACTATGGCGACACTCATGACATCGGAGAATACAAGAAGGCCCTGCGTGCCGTGGGCCTGAACCGGAATTTCCACCTGTTGCGCATGACCTTCGTGCAGGCGCTGGACCTGTTTCCCGACAATCATTTCGATTTCATTTACTGCGACGGCTATGCCCATACTGGCGAAGAGGGTGGGCGCACGCTGCGTGATTGGTACGCCAAGCTGAAACCCGGCGGCGTGATGGCAGGCGATGATTATGATCTGGCGCATTGGCCTTTGGTGGTCTGGGCCGTGCATGATCTGGTGGCGCAGTTGAATGTGCCGCTTCAGGTGACAGACCTAGTGACGGATGCACCCTACAACCGCTATCGGTCGTGGTTTTTCACCAAACCGCTGGGGCCTGTGCCGGAGTTGAAGCTTTGTCAGCCGCTGATGGACCTTGGCGACATCGAAAAAACCAGCAAGGCGGAACAGCGCGCGGCCAAGTTGGCGGCGCGGGCCAATGCCTAAAGATAACCCTGAGCCCGGAAAGACAATTCGCGCGATTTGCCGATGATCAGGTGGTCGTGCAACGTTATCCCCAACACCTGAGCGGCCTCTTGCACCTGATGGGTCATGTTGATGTCGGCATCCGATGGAGTGGGATCGCCCGAGGGGTGATTGTGCACCAAAATCAAAGCGCTGGCGTTCAGTTCCAGCGCGCGTTTCACCACTTCGCGCGGGTAGACGGGCACATGATCAACCGTCCCTTTCGCCTGTTCCTCATCCGCGATCAGCACATTCTTGCGGTCCAGAAACAGGATACGGAACTGTTCGGTTTCGCGGTGCGACATCGCGGTGTGGCAGTAATCCACCAGCGCATCCCAAGAGGTCAGAACCGGGCGGTTCATCACCTTCGCGCGCATCAGACGTTGGGCTGCGGCCTCAATGATTTTTAGTTCAATAACAATGGCTTCACCGACGCCTTTGACCATGTGCAACCGTGCCGGACTGGCCGTGACCACCCTGTTGAAATCACCGAACGTGTCCAACAGCAGCCGGGCCAACGGTTTCACATCCTGCCGTGGAATGGCGCGAAATAGCACCAGTTCCAGCATTTCATAATCGGGCATTGCGGCCGCCCCCCCGTCCATGAACCGATCCCGCAGGCGTTTGCGGTGATCTGTTATATAGGACGGCAGTTTGCCCGTCACCGCTAGACCAACTGCCTCATCCTCATCGCCCGAAGGGGCGAAAAGCGGCAGCGGGGATTCATGGAAGCCTTGTTTTGCCATGAGAGCAGACTGGCACGGGCACAGTAAAGAAACCGTTAACCGCGCAAAGGAAAACCGCCGGGATCGCCCCCAGCGGTTTCAAAACTGCGAAGGGTTTTACCCCTTCATGCCGTCCCAAAAGCCCTTGACCTTGGAGAAGAACGACGACCCTTCGGGGTTGTTCTCGGTCGAAAGGGTGTCGAACTCGCGCAGGATTTCCTTTTGGCGGGCGGTCAGGTTGACGGGGGTTTCCACCGCCAGTTCAATCACCATATCGCCGGCCCCACCCCCGCGCAGGGCGGGCATGCCCTTGGCGCGCAGGCGCATTTGCTTGCCGGTCTGGCTGCCTGCTGGCACTTTCACGCGCGATTTGCCGCCGTCAATCGTCGGCACCTCAACCTCGCCGCCCAGTGCGGCGGTGGCCAAAGTGATAGGCACCCGACAGAATAGATGCACGGAATCGCGTTGGAAGATCTGGTGGTCCTTGACCTCGATGAAGATGTAAAGATCGCCGGACGGACCGCCGCGCATGCCTGCCTCACCCTCACCCGCAAGGCGGATGCGGGTGCCGGTTTCCACCCCGGCCGGGATGTTCACCGACAGCGAGCGGTCTTTTTCCACGCGCCCATGGCCCGCGCAGGATTTGCATGGGTTTTTGACGATCTGCCCGGCACCGGCGCAGGTGGGGCAGGTGCGCTCGACGGTGAAGAAACCCTGCTGCGCGCGCACTTTGCCCATGCCAGAACAGGTGGGGCAGGTGACCGGTTCGGCGCCGCCTTCGGCCCCGGTTCCGCGACAGGTGTCGCATGCGACCGACGTCGGCACGTTAATGGTTTTCTGAACGCCAGCAAAGGCTTCTTCCAGTGACACCCGCAGGTTATAGCGCAGGTCCGACCCGCGCTGCGCCCGCGAACGGCCCCCGCCAGCGCCACCGCCGCGACCGCCCATGAAATCGCCGAACAGATCTTCGAATACGTCCGAAAACGCGCTTGCGAAATCGCCTTGACCCGGACCTTGGCCACGCTGACCGCCGCCCATGCCGCCTTCGAACGCCGCATGGCCGTAGCGGTCATATGCGGCCTTCTTGTCGGCGTCTTTCATCACCTCGTAGGCTTCGTTCAGCTCTTTGAACTGGGCTTCGGCGTTCGGGTTGTCGGAATTCCGATCGGGGTGCAGCTCTTTGGCTTTGGTCCGATAGGCTTTCTTCAACTCTTCGGCCGAGGCACCCTTAGAGGCCCCGAGAACATCGTAGTAATCGCGCTTTGCCATTGCAAAACCCCTTCACGGGAACGAAGCAGGGCGGCCCACACGTCGGGCCGCCCTGTTTTGGTTCCTGGCGGCTTACTTCCGCTTGTTGTTCCCGAGATCTTCGAAGTCAGCGTCGATGATGTCTTCGTCAACGCCGCGCTGCTCATCCTCGTCCTTGCCTTCGGCCTGATCTGCGCTGGCTTTGTAGATCGCCTCGCCCAGTTTCATCGCGGCTTCGGTCAGGTTCTGGATGCCACCTTTGATCTTGCCGGTGTTCTCGGTTTTCACAGCATCTTCCAGCGCCGAAGCGGCCAGTTCGATCACCTCAACCGTGGACGGGTCCACCTTGTCCGAGTGTTCGGCAAGTGACTTCTTGGTCGAATGCAGCAAGCTTTCGGCCTGATTCTTCGATTCCACCAGTTCCTTGCGCTCTTTGTCAGCCTCGGCATTGGCTTCGGCGTCGCGGACCATCTTTTCGATATCCTCGTCGGACAGGCCGCCAGAGGCCTGGATGGTGATCGCTTGCTCTTTGTTGGTGCCTTTGTCCTTGGCCTTCACCGACACGATGCCGTTGGCGTCGATGTCAAACGTGACCTCAATCTGCGGCAACCCACGCGGGGCAGGCGGAATGCTTTCCAGATTGAACTGGCCCAGCATCTTGTTGTCCGCCGCCATTTCGCGTTCGCCTTGGAAGCAGCGAATGGTCACGGCGTTCTGGTTGTCTTCAGCGGTCGAGAACACCTGCGACTTCTTGGTCGGGATCGTGGTGTTGCGGTCGATGAGGCGGGTGAAGACGCCGCCCAGAGTTTCGATGCCCAAAGACAACGGGGTGACATCCAGCAGAACCACGTCCTTGACGTCGCCTTGCAGCACGCCCGCCTGAATGGCAGCACCAGCGGCCACGACCTCATCGGGGTTTACGCCCTTGTGGGGTTCCTTGCCGAAGAACTTGGTCACTTCTTCGATCACGCGCGGCATGCGGGTCATACCGCCGACCAGCACAACCTCGTCAATGTCGCTCATGGTCAGGCCAGCGTCTTTCAACGCGTCCTTGCAGGGCTTCATCGACTTCTTGATCAGGTCGTCAACCAGAGATTCCAGCTTGGCGCGGGTCAACTTGACCACCAGGTGCAGCGGCTGGCCGGTGTTGCGGTCCATGCTGATGAAGGGCTGGTTGATTTCAGTCTGCTGGCTGGAAGACAGTTCGATCTTGGCCTTTTCAGCCGCCTCTTTCAGCCGCTGCAGGGCCATCTTGTCCGAAGACAAATCGACGCCGTGTTCTTTTTTGAACTCATCCGCCAGATAGTTGACGATGCGCATGTCGAAGTCTTCGCCACCAAGGAAGGTGTCGCCGTTGGTGGACTTCACTTCGAACAGGCCGTCGTCAATCTCCAGAATGGTGATGTCGAAGGTACCGCCACCAAGGTCATAGACGGCGATGGTTTTGGCTTCCTTGCGATCCAGACCATAGGCTAGTGCGGCGGCAGTCGGCTCGTTGATGATGCGCAGCACTTCAAGGCCGGCGATTTTGCCCGCGTCTTTGGTGGCCTGACGCTGAGCGTCGTTGAAATAGGCCGGAACCGTGATCACGGCTTGGGTAACGGTTTCGCCCAGATAGGATTCGGCGGTTTCCTTCATCTTTTGCA
>JBIHZO010000142.1:0-8107 GCA_044231405.1 Cypionkella sp.
CACCAGACAGGTCGCGATTTGGAAACAGTTCCATCTTCAACGGCCCGGGCAAAGTGGGCTGAAACTTGGCATTGTCACAGCCATAAGCGTAAGTCACATCACCCAACGCAGCCGTTAGCCCGTCATAGGGCGACACTTGGTAATGCGCGTTCAACTGCGCCGAGCCGCCACCCATGATCTGTGCGGTTTTGGCATTCGGGCCGATTGCCGCAACCGTGCCGCCCGCCAAAGGCAATATCCCATTGTTGGTCAGCAAAACTGTCGCTTCTGCCCCTGCGCGTCGGATCAAGGCGCGGTGCTCGGGGCGGTCGTCTGCGTATTCTTCCCAATGTGAATGATCATTCAGTGCGCCTGTCCGCTCCATCAAACGCAGCACGTTCAGCACCCGGTTGCGGATTTTTTCGCGCGAAACCTGGCCTGCCTCAACCGCCGCTATCAGCTTGTCGCCCCGGTCGCGCGCAGGCCCCGGCATCTCCAGATCAAGCCCGGCATTCACGCTGGCCGCAGTCGAATGACTGCCGAACCAATCCGACATCACGACCCCGTCAAAACCCCAGTCGCCGCGCAGGACGGTGTTCAAAAGCCACGCATGTTCAGAGGCGTAAATGCCGCCCAACCGATTGTAGCTGCTCATCACCGCCCAAGTGTTTGCGCGTTTCACGGCAGCTTCGAAGGGGGGTAGATACACTTCGCGCAGAGTGCGTTCGTCGATTTCCGACGAGATCGTCGTGCGCTGAATTTCGGATTCGTTGCCCACAAAATGCTTGATCGTGGCCCCGACGCCTTTGGCCTGCAGCCCGTTGATATAGCCGACGGCCAAATCCGAGCTCAGCACCGGGTCTTCGGAGTAGCATTCAAAGTTGCGGCCGTTGGTTTGGGTGCGGTGGATGTTCACCGTCGGGGCCAGCAGCACATGTGCGCCCTTCGACTTCACCTCATCCGCCAAAGCGCCGCCGATTTCAGCCAAGAGATCGGGGTTCCAAGTGGCTCCCAAGGCGATGCCAACCGGGAAGGCCGCGGACTTCACACCACCAATCAAACTGCCGCCACCGCGCGCGCCGTTCGGCCCATCGGTGACGCGCAGCTTTGGCAGGTTGAGCCTCGGAATGGCGGGCAACGACCAGAAATCTTCGCCCGACAAGAGGCTGACCTGCTCAGCAAGCGTCATGGCGTCGGCCAGTTCAAAGATACGGCTGGAATGACTGGTCATATTGGCCACCTTTGGATGCGCTCCGGCAGAATGGCTTTCATGGTGGTCGGACGCAATGTGGTTTCTATTTTCAGGCATCGAAAGTTAAGAAATCCTGAAAGTTCTTATCTAAAGGGCTGATTTCAATAGTTTTAGCATTGGTCCCGTTTTGGGACCGCGGATTTTGTGACGCGGCGTTGGGGGTGACAGCCGGCCTCTCACGCGCCATCCTGTCCGCAATCGGAGGACCACCATGACCCATTACCCCCACCTGCTCGCCCCGCTTGATTTGGGCCACATCACATTGAAAAACCGGGTCCTGATGGGGTCAATGCACACGGGGCTTGAGGAAACCGGAGACTGGAATCGAGTCGCCGAATTCTATGCAACCCGGGCGCGGGGCGGTGTTGCTTTGATGGTGACGGGGGGCATGGCGCCGAACCGAGAGGGTGGCGTGTTTCCGGGAGCGGCTGGACTGTTTACGGCTGCCGATGTTGAGAATCACCGGGTGGTCACCGACCGGGTGCATGAGGCAGGCGGATTGATTGCCATGCAGATCCTGCACGCAGGGCGCTACGCCTACTCGAAGGATTGCGTGTCAGCCTCGGCAGTGAAGTCACCGATTTCTCCGTTTGCACCGCGCGCACTGGACGAGGATGGCATCGAGACACAGGTCGCTGATATTGTCACCGCTGCACTGCGGGCGCAACAAGCGGGCTATGATGGCGTCGAAGTGATGGGGTCAGAGGGGTATTTCCTGAACCAGTTTCTGGTGAGCCATGTCAATCAGCGCTCCGACCGCTGGGGCGGATCTTATGAGAACCGCATGCGGCTTCCAGTCGAGGTGGTGCAGCGCGTGCGTGCGGCTGTAGGGTCGGATTTTATTCTGATTTATCGAATATCTCTGATTGATCTGGTGCCGGACGGCTCCACTTGGGATGAGGTTGTGCTGCTGGCCCAAGCGATAGAGGCAGCAGGGGCAAGCCTGTTGAACACCGGCATTGGCTGGCATGAAGCACGGGTGCCAACCATTGCAACCTCGGTTCCTCGCGCAGCCTTCGCGCATCTGACGGCAAGGTTGCGGCCCTTGGTTGGCATTCCAGTGATCGCGTCTAACCGGATCAACACCCCCGATGTGGCCGAGGGACTTTTGGCCAATGGTGCCGCGGATATGGTGTCGATGGCGCGGCCATTCCTTGCGGACCCGGACTTTGTTGCAAAGGCGGCGGCGGGGCGTGCGGCAGAAATTGCGCCCTGCATTGCCTGTAACCAAGCCTGCCTGGACCATACGTTCTCTGGGAAACTGACCTCTTGTCTGGTCAATCCACGTGCCTGTCATGAGACGGTTCTTTCCTATGAACCGGCGGCAATCGTGAAATCGGTGGCGGTGGTTGGGGCCGGTCCCGCCGGGATGATGGCCGCCATGGTTGCTGCACAGCGCGGCCATCGGGTGACGCTGTTTGACCGCGCGGAGGAGTTGGGTGGCCAGTTGAATTTGGCGCGGCTGGTGCCGGGTAAAGAGGAGTTTCACGGCTTGGTACAATGGTTTGTGACCTCTGTCACTGCGCTGGGGATCAGCCTGCGGCTGGGGCACGAGGTCGGCGTTTCGGACGTGCGCGGGTTTGACGAAGTTGTGGTGGCGACAGGCGTGGCACCGCGCGATCCAGAAATTGCCGGACAAGAACATGCGCTTAGCTACATGGACGTCCTGCGCGGAGCGCCCATTGGGCGGCGGGTGGCGGTGATTGGAGCGGGCGGGATTGGCTTTGATGTTGCGGAGTTTCTGGTCCAAGGCGGACATTCTGCGACAAATGATCCGGCGCTTTGGCGGCGGGAGTGGGGGGTCGGTGACCCCGGCACCACACGAGGTGGCTTGGCCGAACCGCTGCCCGACGCCCCAGCACGGCAGGTTTATTTGCTGCAACGAAAGGCTGAAAAGCCCGGCCGCGGGCTGGGCAAAACCACGGGTTGGATCCACCGGGCAGCTTTGCAAATGAAAGGCGTGAAGATGATGGGCGGGGTGAGTTATCGCGCAGTCACGCCCGAGGGGCTGTTGATTTCGCGCGACGGTGTCGAAGAACTGCTACCGGTCGACGCGGTGGTTCTCTGCGCGGGGCAAGTGCCAGAGCGCGGTTTGGCCGATGCCTTGGCGGCTGCCGGGATTGCACATCAGGTCATCGGCGGGGCGGATGTTGCGGCAGAGCTGGACGCCAAAAGGGCGATTGATCAGGGCGCGAGGATGGCGGCGCTGCTGTGACCAAAGGGCGAGCACCCACTGACGCCCATTATGAATGACTGGTCATACTGGTTTGCGGATGGTATCGCCGGGTTGAAGGGTCGGGAAAAGCTCAAGCACTTCACCCCCCACCACTCCACCAGGGCGCTTCCCGGCAATTATTTCCGCCGCGCGCCGACCAATTTCCAACCGGCACGCATCCATGGTGGCAAGCTTGCGCGGCAAACCATCCAGCAGTTCAACGCCGTTAAACCCAGCCAAACCGATGCGCTCCGGCACATCGATGCCTTTGTGCAGGCAATACAAAAGCCCGCCAGCACCGATCATGTCATTGGAATAGTAAATAAAATCGACCTGCGGACTGCGCGTCAGCACGGCTTCGGTCATCTCACGGCCTTTCAATAAGGCAGAGCCGCCGGAGTAGAATTCACGGTCGACCAAGGCCAGGCCTGCCTTGGCCAGCGCCTCTTCAAACCCCTCAAGCCGTTTGCGGGCACGGTGGTCATGGGGCATCATCGTGCCCAAAAACGCGATGTTGCGGTAGCCTGCGGCGATGATCGCCTCGGCCATCTGCCGACCGGCGCGACGATGGGAAATGCCGACGGCGCTGTCGACGGGTTCGCCGTCGATGTCCATGATTTCGACAATGGGAATCCCGGCCTGTGCCAGCATCGCGCGCGCGGCGTCGGTGTGTTCCAACCCGGCCAAGATCACCCCAGAGGGGCGCCAAGACAGCATTTCATACAGGACTGATTCCTCGCGGTCAGGCGAGTAATTGGTAACGCCAACAACGGGTTGCAAGCCAGTATCGTCCAAGATCTCGGAGATGCCGGTCAAAACCTCGGGGAAGACCATATTGGACAGCGACGGAATGATCACACCAACCAGATTGACACGCTGACTGGCCAGAGCCCCCGCGATCTTGTTCGGGACGTAGCCCAAGCGACGCGCGGCCTCCAGCACCCGTTCGCGCGTTGATTCTGACACATCGCCACGGTTGCGCAAAACGCGACTGACCGTCATTTCACTGACGCCCGAAGCTTCGGAAACGTCACGCAGTGTCAGGGTGCGACGGGTATCGGGAATTGGCGGTTTGCTCACGGGCTGTCCTGTGTTTGGCCTTCCCCTTGTTATCGCCAAAACACCCCCTTGTCCAAGCCCACGTAATCGGCTATGTTACCGCTAACAGCCTTCGGGTTGGCGATATCCTGCGCGTCCTGCAAGCTCTCAACCCAGACGCGACGGACCCAAGGGGGAGTGGTGGGCCAAAAATTCACTCCCCCTTAATTTCCATTCCTTCTCACTCGCCAAGCCTGTTGCATCTGCGCAGGATTTTTCGCATGTAAGGTCGCATGACTCCGTAGCTCAGCCGGATAGAGCGACGGTTTCCTAAACCGTAGGCCGCGTGTTCGAATCACGCCGGGGTCACCAGTTTTTCAGATATGGGACAGAATATCGCCCCCGGCTTTTGGCGCGGGGGCGTTCGTTCAGGTGTCCAAATGTTCGACGTTCAGTGCGTTTTGCTGAATGAACTCGCGCCGGGGCTCCACCACATCGCCCATCAGCTTGGTGAAGATGTCATCAGCCTCGGCCAGATCTTCGACCTTCACTTGCAGCAAAGTGCGCGCTTGGGGATCCAGTGTGGTCTCCCACAATTGTTCCGGGTTCATCTCGCCCAGCCCCTTGTAACGTTGCAATGACAGGCCTTTTTCGCCCTCAGCCAACACTGACTTCAGCAAATCAATCGGGCCATGCACCAGTTGCTCCCGGTCTTTGCGGGTCAGGCGGGCAGGGTCGCGGTAAATGTCGCGGGTTTCGCGCGAAATAGCCGCGAGCCGCCGCGCCTCACCCGAGCGCAGCACAGCGCCGTCCAGCGTGCGCAACTCTTCAACGCCGCGCAGGACCCGTGAAAGGCGGATGCCGTGCTCTTGGGTGATGCGGCCGGTCCAGCCCTTTTCATACTCGGGCGCAATCAGGTTCAAACGTTGGGCCACAGTGTTGGCGACGGCTTGCAAGTCCGTATCAGCCTGAAGCTGATCAAATGCACCCGCCAGCGCCGCCTGCTCCAGAATCCCACGCGGATAGTTGGTCGGGAACGAGTCCAGCACGCGGCGGAATTGGCGCGCGCCGTCGATAACGCGGCGCAAATCGGCCCCTGCCAGTTCCTCACCATTCGGCAGCGCCAGAACCGCCCCCTCAAGCCCCATGTCGATCAGATAATCTTCAAGGGCCATCTGATCCTTGATGTAAACTTCGGACTTGCCACGCGCCACCTTGTACAGCGGGGGCTGGGCGATATAGAGGAAACCGCCCTCGATCAGCTGCGGCATTTGCCGGAAAAAGAAAGTCAGAATAAGGGTCCGGATATGCGCGCCGTCGACGTCGGCGTCAGTCATGATCACGACCTTGTGGTAGCGCAACTTCTTGATGTCAAACTCATCCCGGCCAATTCCGGTGCCAAGGGCCGTGATCAGCGTGCCGATTTCCTGACTGGCCAGCATCCGATCAAACCGCGCACGTTCGACGTTCAGGATCTTGCCTTTCAGCGGCAGCACAGCCTGATTGGCACGGCTTCGGCCCTGCTTGGCAGACCCGCCTGCCGAGTCCCCTTCGACCAGGAATATTTCGGCCTTGGAGGCGTCTTTTTCCTGACAATCAGCCAGCTTACCAGGAAGGTTTGACACATCGAGCGCTGATTTGCGGCGCGTCAACTCGCGGGCCTTGCGGGCAGCCTCACGCGCCATCGCAGCTTCGATTATCTTGCCGACGATGATTTTTGCATTCTGCGGGTTCTCTTCAAACCATTCCGAAAGCTTTTCGTTGACCAGATTTTCAACGGCCGGGCGCACTTCGGAAGACACCAGTTTGTCCTTGGTCTGACTGGAGAACTTCGGATCGGGGACTTTCACCGACAAGACACAGGTCAAGCCCTCGCGGGCATCGTCGCCGGTAAAATCAATCTTCTCTCGCTTGGCAATACCCGAGGTCTGGGCGTAGGAGTTTATAGTCCGGGTCAATGCACCCCGAAAGCCAGCCAAATGCGTGCCCCCGTCGCGCTGCGGGATATTGTTGGTGAAGGGCAGCACCATTTCATTGTAGCTGTCGTTCCACCACATCGCGACCTCAATCACGATTCCATTGCGTTCACCAATCATGTAAATTGGATCAGCCATGATCGAAGTCTTTGATCTGTCGATGTATTTGACAAACTCTTTGACGCCGCCATCGTAGAAAAGTTCGGTGCGCACCGGTTCGGCAGGCCGTTCGTCTTCGATGATGATGCGCACACCGGAATTCAGGAACGCCAGTTCACGTAAGCGATGTTCCAAAGTTTTGAAACTGTATTCCAGGTTGGAGAAAGTACCATCAGGGATGTTGGTCTTGGCCGCCGCAAGAAACCGCACTTCGGTGCCGCGCATGCCGGGTGCTGGTCCCACTTCATAGACATGAGTCACGCATTCGCCATGTTCGAACCGGGCGCGGTATTCGGTGTCGTTGCGCCAGACCGTCAGTTCGAGCCATTCCGACAGCGCGTTGACCACTGAAACGCCGACCCCATGCAAGCCGCCAGAGACCTTGTAGGCATTGCCAGAATCGTCAGTGTTGTTGAATTTTCCGCCTGCGTGCAGCTGGGTCATGATGACCTCGGCCGCCGAAACGCCCTCTTCCTTGTGGATGTCCACCGGGATGCCGCGCCCATTGTCGCGTACCGAAACAGAGCTGTCGGCATGAATTTTAACGTTCACCGCCGTGGCATGGCCGGCCAGCGCCTCGTCGATGCCATTGTCGACCACTTCGTAGACCATATGGTGCAGGCCCGACCCGTCATCCGTGTCGCCGATATACATCCCCGGACGCTTGCGGACAGCCTCTAAGCCCTTGAGAACTTTGATAGAATCGGCACCGTATGATTCCGGCTTTTTCGGCTCTTCGGCCATGTGGTCTGCACCCCTTGAATAACATGCGACTTATAGCGGTTCGGGGGGGGGATGTCACGCCTTGGGCACAAGATTTAGGGGTTACAGGAAGGGGATAACCGCTCCAACCAGCACCAGCAAACAGCCGGAAATCACGTTCATCCGCTGAATCCGTTCCGGGCTTGCAAGCAGCGCGCGGGCGCGGTCCAGAAACAGTGCAAGACCAAGATTGCCCAGCATCGGCACCAACGCCGAGGTGGTGATGATCAGGATGGTATCGGCTGCCGTCAGATCGCCCAAGGTGAAAAACCCCGGCAGCGCGCCCATGTAAAACAGGATCGCCTTGGGGTTACCGATCACCGCCGCCACACCCACGGAAAAGCCCGCCAGCCGGCCCGGACGCGTCAGGCGGCTGTCAGGGTCCATCGTGGCTCCGGGCCGCCGGATCAGCATCGCCCCCATCACAATGAAGACCATCGCCGCAACCCAACGCAGGATGGACAGCACATCGCCATAGCTGCTGCTGATCCAGCTGAGTCCCAATATTGCCGCCAGCGGCCAAATCAGATCGCCTAGAGCCACTCCTACTGCCAAGGGCCAGGCCGCCGCAAACCCACCCGATAACGCGCGCGCGGTCAAAGCCAGCCAGACTGGACCGGGCACAGCCCAAAGCCCCGCCATTCCAAGGGTGTAAAGAAAAAGTTGATATGCGGTGATTGACATTTTACTCTCAGAACAACCCGCCCAACAGGTCGAGTTCTGCTG